>JAYTQA010000412.1:0-2783 GCA_043746955.1 bacterium
TGGGCTAAACCTGCCACCTGGCCGATGTCGAGCGGCAGATCCAGCTGGGTCCGGATCATCGCCTCCGCCTCCGGGCCAAGGCCAAGGTCGGCCAGTTGCGCCTCGATAGCACCACGTTCTTGCGGGGTGACGACACCGTCAGCTTTGGTGGCGGCAATCATCGCTTGCAGCAGGCGGTGCGACAGATCCTCGGACTGCGCGGGATCAGTGGGCAGGAAGGCGGTGCCGCCGGGCGCAGGCAGCGGCGCTCGCGGCAGATTGGGCGTGGGCGCGGCATTGCCAGCCTGCCAGTCGCTGAAGGCTTTCATGGCCAGACTGCCGATCAGGGCAGCGCCGCCCATCCCGACCCCGGTGCCGACCAGTTTGCGGGCGTTGCCGGACAAGAGGACGCTGAGGAGGCCGCCTGCAATCGCACCCTTGGTCAGGGTCGATTGGTTGCCCCAGGTGGTCTTGGCGGTTTGCACCAGACCGCCGACGTTTTGACCCGCCGCAAGTTCGCTCAGGCCGCTGGCGAGCGAGCCCAGAAGTGACGAGAACCCTGCCATGATGCTTCCCCGCATTGAACCACTTGGTCACTATCGTCTGGCGGGCGCGATCCGGCAACCGGGCCAAGCGGACAATCGCCGACGGAGTTGCTGCACCGGCGGCCCCTTGACCCGTGCTGCGGCCAAGGGCACATCGGTTGGGTCAGAGGAGACTGCCATGGAATTTTCGCGTGCCGTCAAAATAGCCCCCTCGATCCTTGCCGCCGATTTCGCCAACTTTGGCGCCGAATGTCGCGCGATTGAGGCGCAGGGGGCCGATTGGGTGCATGTCGACGTGATGGACGGGCATTTCGTGCCGAACCTGACGTTTGGTCCTGCGATGTGCGCGGCCCTGCGGCCGCACATCCGGGGGGTGATGGATGTGCATCTGATGATCGCTCCGGTCGATCTCTATATCGAGGCGTTTGCCAAGGCCGGGGCGGATATTCTGTCGGCCCATCTGGAAAGCGGGCCGCATATTCACCGGACCTTGCAGGCGATCCGGGCTGCGGGGTGCAAAGCCGGGCTGGCGATCAATCCAGGCACCGGGATCGAGGCGGTGCCCTATTTGCTGGATGATCTGGATATGGTCTGCGTGATGACGGTCAATCCGGGCTTTGGCGGGCAAAAGCTGATCCCGCTGCAGATCGAGAAAATCCGGGCCTTGCGGGCGATGATTGGCGCGCGCCCGATCCACCTTGAGATCGATGGCGGGGTCGCCTTGGAAAATGCGCGGGCGCTGGTGCAGGCCGGCGCGGATGTGCTGGTCGCGGGCTCGTCGATCTTCAAGGGCGGGTCGGCGGCTGCGCCTGCGGCTTACGGCATCAACATCAGAGCAATCCGTGCCGCAGCGGAGGCGTGAAGGCAGGGGGCCAGCCCCCTGACCCCCGGGATATTTGGGCCAGAATGAAAGCGGTCAGGGGGTCAAGACCTGATCCAACCGGTCGAGGAAAATGTCGGCGTGGGAGTGTTGCAGGATCAGCGGCGGGCGGATTTTCAGGGTATGGCCCTTGGGGCCAGTGGCGGAGATCAGGACGCCGGCGTGGCGCAGGGCGTTGACGATCCGGGCGGCTTCCTTTGGGTCAGGCGCGCCGTCGCGGGTGATGTCCTGGCCGAAGAACAGGCCGGTGGCGCGCAAATTGCCCAAAGCGTCGTGGCGGGTGGCCAGCGCGCGCAGGCCGTTTGCCAGATAGCTGCCGACGGTGGCGGCATTCGTCAGGAGGTTTTCCTGCTCAATCACCTCGATCACCGCGATGGCGGTGGCTGCGGCCACAGCATTGCCGCCGAAGGTGTTGAAATAGCGGACCTTTGCGCCGAACTCTGCCAGAACCTCGGGGCGCAGAACCAGGGCTGCGACCGGGTAGCCGTTGCCCATCGGCTTGCCAAGGCTCACCATGTCGGGGGTTACGCCGTGGCGTTGAAAGCCCCACCAATGCGCGCCGGTGCGGCCAAATCCGGGCTGGACTTCATCCGCGATGAAAAGGCCATCGGCGGCGTGGATCGCGTTAACGGCGGGCTGCAGGAAGCCGCGTGGGTCGGGAAACAGGCCGTCGGACGAAAAGACGGTGTCGACGATCAGGGCGGCCGGTTTGATGCCGTGGCGGAGGAGATCATCGATGGCGGCTTGGACATGCGCTGCAAAGCCGGTGCCAAGGTCGCCGGTGTGATGCGCGGGGTCAGGGGCGGGGATGGTGCGGACATGGTGGCCGAGGGGCACTCCGCTGCCGAGCGAGGGCGAGAGGCCTGCCAGGGTATGCGTCACACCGTGGTAGGCGTTTTGGGTGACGATCACGCCGGTGCCACCGGTTTGGGCGAAAGCCACGCGCAGGGCGAGGTCATTCGCCTCTGACCCGGTGCAGGTGAACATCACCTGGGAAAGTTCGGCCGGGAAGTGCGACAGAAGTTTCTCGGCACAGTCCAGCACGACCTCGTTCAGATAGCGGGTGTGGCTGGCGTAGGTCGCGGCTTGTTTGGCGGTGGCTTGCACGACATGGGGGTGGCAGTGGCCAAGGCTTGCCACGTTGTTGTAGCAGTCGAGATAGGGTTTTCCGGCCGCATCATAAAGCCAGACGCCCGCACCCCGCACCAGATGGACCGGGGTTTCGTAAAACAGGCGGTAGGCGGGACCGAGCAGGCGCTGGCGGCGGGCGATCAGGGCCTGATCCGCAGGCGAAAGGTTGCCCTGACCGGGGATATAGGCGTTCACCATCGTCTCATCAGGTTGCATCAGGTGTTCCACAGGGTTGCGAGGTCGGGGTT
>JAYTQA010000413.1:0-7396 GCA_043746955.1 bacterium
GGGTGCGCGTTCGACCACGGTCAAACCGGCCTCATGCAGGGCCTGGGCTGCCGGCCCCGCCTCGGGGGTCACAATCCGCAAGCCCTTGAGTGCGCGGCCATCCACCAGTGCGGCAAGGGGCAACAGCGCGGCCAGATCGTCCCCGTCCGCGCAGTCAATCACAACGCCCCAACCTTCGGCATGCAGCCGCAGGGCCTTGGCCAGGGTTTCCGGCCCGTCCTTGGCGTCAAGCCTGACCGCTTCGATCCGCACAAGATCATTGCCATGCCCCGGCTCCAGCCGACCGTTGCGCCAGTCGCGGCGCAGACCTTCGTCCACGGCACCCCGCAGTCGCAACCGGTGACGTCGGTCGATCAGACGCGACAACCGGTCAAATGCGCCCCAACCCTGTCCCAGATCAGTGACATCGACTGTGGTGAAACCCGCCCGTGCCCGGCCCTCGATCCAGCGGTCAAGACTGGCGCGGTCCCCTTCGACCGGCAAACGCAGGCCAGTGCCAATGAAGCCCGGCACCAGCGCCCGTCCCTCCAGTGCCACGACCCGGCTGGCGCGCCCGCGCCGCGCCAGAATCTCCTCGGTCCGGCCCACGGCCTGAATGACCCCCTGCCGGACCGCGATGGCTTCGGCCTCGGGACGGGCCTCGTCCATTGTCAGAATCGTCCCGCCGATCAGGATCAGGTCGGGTGCCATGTTCGCCCCGGGCACAAAGCCGCCTCGCCCCAATTGGGGATCATAGGCGTCGTCTTGCCCGAAGCTGGTCTGGTCACAGAACCGGCACATGGCCCCACCCGCCCCTACTTTACCGCAATCACGTTCAAGGGCGCGCCGGTTCCTTCACGGACCTTCAGCGGTGATGCCATGAACAGAAAGTCCCACTGCCCGTCGGCATGGCAATCCTGCGCCAGCTTTTCGAAATTGCAGATCTCGGTGAAAGCGATGCCCAGATTGCGCATCAGCGCGCAGTGCAGCGGGATCTGGACGCCAACCTCGGGATCGAGCTCTGTCTCGTTCGAGATGGTGTCGGTGGCAAAGCAGGGGATTTCCATCGTGTGGAACCAGTCGACCAGTTCCGGGGAATAGGTCAGACCGGGTTCGTTGAAATTGGCATAGAACACCTCGGGGCCTTGCACATAAAGCAGTTGCAGGAAACCGATGCGCAGACATACAATGTCATGCTTTTCGATGGTCACGCCTTGCTTGTCCGCGCAACCGAGGATGTCTTCCAGGCCTAAGACGTCGCCCTTTTCCAGCGCGAATTTGCCCTTGTAGGCTGCCATGTCCAACAGCACCCCCCGGCCCACGATGCCGCGTTCGGCGATCGGCAGGATCGAGGCCTTCTTCATGCCGCCCACCGTCGCCTCTGCGGCCGGAAAGCCGTTCCAGACATGATCGTCATACCAGACATGGCCAAGCGCATCGACCTGGGTCGAGCCTTGCAGGAACATCGAGATTTTGTCGTCGGCGAATTCGACTCCGCCGGGGAAGGCCTCGAATTCGCCGCTCAGGTAGTTGCCCTTGTCGCGGACATTCTCGCGCAGCGTCGGCAGCCTGCCGGGCCACATCGGGTCGCCCTTGGGGTTGCCGATGATTTCGCCACAGGTGATGACTTTGCCCTGACGCACCGCCTTGACGGCGCGCAGCACCTCGGCATTGGTCAGAAAGTTCAACGCACCCACCTCATCTTCCTTGCCCCAGCGGCCCCAGTTGGACGGGCTGCCGGCCAGAAGCTGGCTCATGCGAATGTCTTGCGATTTAGAAAAACCGGGGGGGGTCGCCATGTCTGAATGCCTCCTGTGTCGATTTCTTGCCCCCGTTTCGGGGCATCCTTCCCCCGGGCAACATTGCCCGGAGCAGTTCTTGCTCAATGCGTTTCTCGAAGCGACAAGATCGCGCCCAGAACCACAAAACCAAACACGATATCGCGGAACGCCGGGGGCAGTGTCGTGCCGGTCAGCAGCGTTTGCAGCGCGGTCAGCAGCAGTGCGCCGCCCAGCATACCCAGATAATGCCCCTTGCCCCCGGTGATGGCTGTGCCGCCGATGATGATCACGGCGATCGAAGGCAGCAGATAAACGTCGCCCATTCCAAGGCTAGCTTGCCCGCCAAAGCCCGTCAACATCACCCCGACCAGCGCCGAGCAGACTCCCGACAGCGCATAGACCGTCACCGTCACCCGCCCGACATTCACCCCTGACAGAAAGGCTGCACGGCGTGAGGTGCCGACCGCATAGACCCGCCGCGCAAAGGTGGTGCGGGTCAGCAACACCAGCGCAAAGGCGACGAACAGCACCAGAAGCGGGATCATCGGCGAGATTCCCCATTGGGTGCCGGTCATCAGCCAACGCAGCGCTGGTGCGGTGATGCCTGCTGGTGTGCCATTCGAGTAGACCAACGCCGCGCCCTGCAACAACCCGTTCATCGCCAGCGTCATCACGATGGGTGGCAGGCCAAGCGCTGCCACACCAAGACCGTTCAGCAACCCGATCACGGCCCCAACCGCCAGCACCACCGGCACAGCCCAGACTGCGGCCTCGTTTGACCCGTTCATCAGACCAGCCCCAAGGATGCCGCAGAACGCGATGGTCCATGGCAGCGACAGGTCAAGCCCGCCGGCCAAAACCACACTCCCCTGCCCCAAGGCGAGGATGGCAAGGAAAGACGTCAAGGCGATCAGGGAATTGTAGAAGTGCATCGAGAAGATGGTGCTGCCGCCAAAGACCAACTGCGTGACAATCAGAATTACAGCAAAGATGGCCCAGGACGGCATGACCATCCGCAGGAACTCGGTCTGATGGCGCGCCAGACCTTTGTGCGTGGCATCGACAAGCCCGGCAGGCGACGGCGCGGAATTGGGCAGTGCGATGCCCTCGCGTTGAACTTTGACGGCCCGGCGTACGCGCAATCGGCGGGTGATTTGCTGCAGTGTCAGGTGGATCTGCGACTTGGGACCGATCAGCCCGACGAGGGCCGCGATCAAGAGGGCGAGCCCCTCGACCACCGTCGAGTAATAGGCCGATACATCCAGCGCCAGAAGGATGTTGACCAGCAGCATCAGCGTGTAGGCGCCAAAGACTGATCCCACCGCCCCGCCCCGGCCGCCAGCCAGCGAGGTGCCGCCCAAAACCACTGCGGCAAAACTTTGCAGCAGGATCGGATCGCCGACCAGCGGGTCGGCAGCACCGATTTGGGCCGAAATGAACACGCCAGCCGCGCCATAGAAGGCACCGCCAAGTGTAAAGGCCATAAACCGCGTCCGGGCCAGCGGCAAGCCTATCGCAGCCGCAGCCTCTGGGTCGGACCCCACGGCATAAAGTGCTGTGCCAAAACGACTGCCCTTGATCACCATCCAAACTGCCAGCGCCAAACCCAGCACGACAATCGAAGAGGGCAAAAAGCCGGGTACCGCGTCACCGGTCAGAAGCGCCGTCAGATCGGGCCCCACCATCCCACCCGGGCTGGGCATGATCAACAGTGTCAGGCCGCGCACCAGAAACATGGTGGCGAGCGTCACCACGATCGATGGTAGGCGCAAAAACCCGACGAAAAGCCCATTGAAAGCTCCGACAGCCGCGCCCACACCAATCCCGGCCATGGCGGCAAGGATCTGCCCGCCAAGGGTTTCCTGCGGGATCGAGGCGACGGTTACGTTGACCAGACTGATCACCGCGCCCGCCGACAGATCAAAGCCACGGGTGAGGATGATGATCGTCTGGCCGATGGCGACCAAGGCCAGCGTCGCCCCGCCATTGGCCAGCGACGTTACATCGAAATAAGCTAGCGCGCCCGGCGATATGGCCTGCAACGTGGCAAAGACGGTGGCAAAGATCGCGATGATTGTCACCGGCCCACGCAGACGCGCCCAGTTCAGCTTGCGCCGTGGCGCCAGTATCCGGCCGGTCAGGCTTGCCCCGCTCATGCCACCATGACCTTCTTGATCACCGGCGCGCCGACCAGTGCCAGATGCATGATCGCCTCCTCGCTCAGGGCGTCGGACGCAATTTCACCCGCCGCGCGCCCGCCATACATGACCATGACGCGGTCGCAGAGGTTCGCCAGTTCAGGGATCTCGGACGAGAACACCAAAACCGCGCCCCCTGACCGTGCGAAGTTGCGGATCAGAACATAGATTTCATGTTTCGTACCCACATCGACCCCGCGGGTCGGATCGAACAGCAAAAGCGTCCGACTATCGGTCAGCAACCATTTGGCAATCACCATCTTCTGCTGGTTGCCGCCCGAAAAGCTGGATGCCGTGTCGGTCACAGCACGACTATTCAGTTGCAAGACTTCAAACGCCGCGCGGACGCGGGCGCGTTCGGCCACAAGATCGATCAGGCCGAAATGGCTGTTTGCTGCAAGACTGGGCAGCGTGGCGTTGCGCGTGCCGTCCATGGTCAGGAACAGCCCTTCCGTCTTGCGATCTTCCGGCACAAAACCAATGCCCGAAGCGATTGCGTCTTCTGGCCCGGCGAAGGAAACCTCTTGCCCCTCGACCAGAAGCTGGCCTTCGGTCAGGCCCATCGCGCCAAAGCAGCTCAGGAACAACTCGTTTTGGCCCATGCCCTGCAGGCCCGCCACGCCCAGAACTTCGCCCTTGGCCAAGCGGAACGAGACATTTTTCAACCCGCTTTCGGTCGAGATGCCCCGCGCTTCCAGCGCCGGAGCAGGTTGCTGGTTGGGGTGATCCTCGCGCGCGGGGAAGGTCGCCGCCAGTGACCGGCCAATGATCAGCTTGATCACTTCGTCATCACTGAGGTCTTCGACCCGCGCGGCGCCCACGTCGCGGCCATTGCGCAGCACAGTCATATATTCGCAGAATTCACGCACTTCGTGCAGGTGGTGGGAAATGAAGATGACGGCAATTCCATCGGCTTTGGCCCGCGCAACAATATCGCCCAGCCAGGCAATGTCGGGGCCGGTCAGGGTCGAGGTCGGCTCGTCCAACAGTAAAAGCCGTGGTTTGCGATACAGCGCGCGGGCAATTTCCAGCTTTTGACGCAGCACCAAATCCAACTCGCGCAGTTCCGCACGGGGGTCGATACCGGAAAGGCCAAGACTGGCCAGATGGGCGGTAGCTTCTTCCTCGGCATCTCGACGGCGGATCCGGCCCAACAGGCCGACCGGCTCATTCAGCAGCAGCAGGTTTTCGGTCACTGTCAGATCGGGGATCTGGGTCATTTCCTGAAATGCGGTCTGCACGCCCGCCCGATGGGCATCGCGTGGATTGTGAAATGTGACCGGCTTTCCGTTGATGTTCAACGCGCCCTGGTCGGGGCGCACCAGACCGGAAAGCACTTTGACGAATGTCGATTTGCCGGCACCGTTTTCGCCCAAGAGCGCGTGGACCGTGCCAGCGCGAACCTCAACACTGGCATTGTCCAGCGCCACCGTCGGGCCGTAGGCCTTGCAGATCGCCTTGGCGGAGATGGCAAGTGGCAGGTCCACAGTCATGGTCTTTCGATGGAGCGTTCGGGTTGCGGGCGCGAGGAATATCCCCGCGCCCAAGGGCATCAGTTCTCTGGCGAGCCGGTCAGCGCGGCGTTCAGGCCAACTTGCTGCAGAAATTCCGAGTAGATCGAAGCATACCAGCCCGGGTTCGGAACGACTTCGGGCAAGAAGGTGTTGCAGCCTGCTTTCATCTCTGCCCAGGTGCCGTCCTTGCAAAGCTTAACGGTAGCTCCGGTAACGGGGCTCGGCGAAAGGAGGGTGGTCATCGGGACATCCTTGCCATCCAGCGCATCAACGATCAGTTTCAGCGCCATCGCGCCGGGATAGGCCTGCGACGAGGCGGAGATCGACCGCAACCCCATCGGGCGGTAAGTGCCGTTGGAGCCGGCAACTTCGGTGCCCGTCGGCAGCATCTGGATGCGGTGACCGTTCGAGCCTTCGCCCGCACAGGGGATCAGTTTGGCATCGGCGACGCCTGCTTCAGATTGCATCGAGGTCGCGGTGTAGCACCCGACTTGCATCCACAGGCCGCTGATCGATTCCCACGGATGGGTTGCCACGATCTTGGCCAGTTCAGTGCGTGCTACGGCCTGACTCCACATGCCGTTCGCCTCAGCGACCACATGGATGTCCGGATACTTGGCAAAGACCTTGCGGGCTTCTGCGTTGCGCATCGTATCAACCGAAGTGCCATTTACGCCGGTCATCATCACGATGTCGCCCTTGCCGCCAATTTCCTTGGCAAGCCATTCAGCGGTAAGTTTGCCCCATGCGCCCTGATCGACATGGACGTTATAGGCGCAGGGCTCTTCGATCACGCCGTCATAGGCGATGACCTTCACGCCCTTGCTGCAGGCATTCTTCACCGCAGCGTTCAGCGCAGTGGGCGAGATCGGGTAAACGATGATCGCACTGGCCCCGGCCTGAACCATAGCGTTGATCTGTTGGATCTGCTTCTGGGCGTTCGGCCCGGCGACCTGAACTTTCAAGTCAACCCGGCCTTTATACTCGGCCGAGGTGGCCAGCGCCTGAATCATGTTCGCGGCCTCGGCTTGCCAATCGTTGCCGATATAACTCATGCTAAGGTAAATCTTGTAGGGGTCTTTCGCTTGAGCCTCCGCAGCCATGGCACAGACAGCGATCGACGCAAGGGCCAGAGCCCGGAATGCAGTCTTCATCATTTCCTCCCTGAAGGCCCCATCCGCAACTTGCGTCACTGGGAGCCTGATTCATTTTCCCGTCAGACAGACCGTCGGAACCTCCACCCTCTGGTCATCTGTCGGACAAACGAACACGTTAATAATTTTCTGTCAAGATAAATGCGGGACTTGCCGACTGTGGGCTTGTCCGACAAGCAACTTGACGCCGCGACCGCTGTGCGTCAAAATCTGTACTGCCCCGATCCGGCTGGGCGATGTTCAAGGAGGTCCCCGTGGATTTTTCCCTTTCCGAAGAACAGGCCGCCATATTCGACATGGCCAAGGTTTTTGGCGCCGCCGAGATTGCGCCGCATGCGCTGGCTTGGGACCGCGCCCGCACCATCCCCCGCGACTTTTGGCTCAAGGCCGGCGCCCTGGGTTTCGGCGGTCTTTATGTGTCAGAAGCCTCGGGCGGTGCAGGGCTTGGCCGGATCGATTCGATTTTGGTCTTTGAAGCGCTGGCCATGGCCTGCCCGTCGGTGGCGGCTTTTCTGTCGATCCATAACATGGCGGCGTTCATGATCGATTCCTACGGTTCGGCGGATCTGAAAGCCAGCGTCCTGCCGGGCCTTGTCACGATGCAAACGCTGGTTTCTTACTGTCTGACCGAACCCGGCGCTGGATCAGACGCCGCCGCCCTGACCACCTGCGCCGAGCGGACCGAGGCGGGCTGGAGTTTGACCGGCACCAAAGCCTTCATCTCCGGCGGCGGCTACTGCGATCTTTACGTTGTCATGGCGCGTTCTGGT
>JAYTQA010000414.1:0-7395 GCA_043746955.1 bacterium
ATCACCGTGGTTTATGTGACCCACGATCAGGGCGAGGCTCTGACGATGTCGGACCGGGTCGCGGTGTTCAGCGATGGCCGGATCCAGCAACTCGCCACCCCGCAGGATCTGTACGAACGGCCCGACAACAGCTTCGTCGCCCAGTTCATTGGCGAGAATAACAAGCTGCGCGGCAAGATCGAATCCCTGGCCCCGGGCCGCTGCAAGGTGCGGCTTGCCACCGGTGAGCTGATTGACGCAACCCCGGTCAATGTGAGCGCGATTGGCGCGGATACAATGGTGTCGATCCGCCCCGAACGGGTGGAATTCGCGACCGAGGTGTTGGCAGAAGGCGCCCAGACCCTCGACGCCACCGTGCGCGAGGTGATCTATATGGGCGACCAGTGGCGCACGGTTCTGGCGGTCGCAGGCGCGGAGGGTTTCGTGATGAAATCGCGCAATGCCCAAGGTCAGCGGGTGCTGCGCCCGGGTGAGACGATCAAGATCGGTTGGGCACCTGCGGATGCGCGCGCACTTGATCCTTAGGACGCGCACTAGGGCGGGTCGCACCAGCGGCAAAGGCGATCACGCCCAGACTGCAAAGACCAAAAGACCAAAAGACCGCAAAGACCAAAGACTGCTAAGACCAAGCGACTGCAAAGACCAAAAGACAGCAAAAAACCAAAAGCTGCAAAAAAACCAAAGACTGCAAAAACCAACAATAGGAGACTTCGCAATGAAGAAACTGCTGATCCTTTCGACCGCCCTGTCGGTCGCAGGTTACGCCGCGCGGGCCGACATCACGGTCGTCTCGTGGGGCGGGGCCTATACCAAAAGCCAGGTTGAAGCCTATCACAAACCGTTCACCGCATCGACCGGCATCAATGTGGTGTCCGTCGATGCCGACAATCCGGCCCCGATGGTCAAGACCCAGGCCGAAGCCGGCAACGTCACGATCGACGTGGCGGATGTGGAATATTCCGACGCGGTGCGCCTGTGCGACGAAGGCATGCTGGAGCCGATTGGCATGGCCGCTTTGCCGGCCGGGGCGGATGGCACCGCCGCCAAGGACGATTTCCTGCCCGGTGCTGTGACCGATTGCGCGGTGGCGACCATCGTGTTCTCGACCGTCTATGGCTATGACAGTACCAAGTTCAAAGACGCCAAGCCGACCACGATTGCCGATTTCTTTGACACCTCGAAATTCCCCGGCAAGCGCGGGATGCGCAAGGGTGCCAAAGCCAACCTTGAAATGGCACTGATGGCCGACGGCGTGGCGGCGGCTGACGTCTATAAAGTGCTGGCCACGCCCGCAGGTGTCGACAAAGCCTTCAAAAAGCTGGACAGCGTGAAGAAGGATGCGGTCTGGTGGGAAGCCGGAGCGCAGGCCCCGCAACTGCTGGCGGACGGCGAAGTGGCGATGACCACCGCCTATAACGGCCGGTTGTTCTCGGCCGCGATTGCCGATGGCAAGCCGTTTACCACGGTTTGGGATGGTCAGGTCTATGAATATGACCTGTTCGTCGTGCCGAAAGGTGCGCCCCACAAAGCCGACGCGATCAACTTTGTCAAGTTCGCGACCTCGACCAAGGCTTTGGCCGATCAGGCGTCGTGGATTTCCTATGGTCCGGCGCGCAAGTCGTCCTCGGCTTTGGTTGGCAAGTTCAACGATGGCAAGACCGAGATGGCGCAATACATGCCAACCTCGCCCGCGAACCTGAAGAACGCGCTCTATTCGTCCTATGAATTCTGGGTCGACCATGACGCGGAACTGAACGACCGCTTCAACGCCTGGCTGGCCAAGAACTGATCTTTCGGGCGGGCGCTTCACGGTGCCCGCCGGTTTTCCCGAGCGAAAGCAGCATGATGGCCGCAATTGACGCCACTGGTTTTCCGGTTCTGACCACCGCCGATGGCCGCCCCTTGGCGGAGGCTTTGGCCATAGCGCAGCGCCGTGCCAAATGGCGGGCGTTCCTCTTGGTGGCCCCGCTGCTGGGGTTTATCCTGATCACCTTCGTCTCGCCGATCCTGCAGGTCTTGCACCAGTCGGTCTACAATCCCCGGTTTTCCGACAACATGCCGGGCATTTCGGCATGGTTCGCCAGCCACCCGGTAGGCTTTGAACCGGACGAGGCCGCCTATGCCATTCTGGTCACCGACCTGACCAATGCCGCCGCAGCCAAAACCGTGGCTATCGCGGGCGAGCGGGTCAACTTCGCCTTGCCCGGCACCAGGTCGGTGTTCACCAAGGCGGGCCGCGACGCCAGGACGCTGGTGCCGCCGTTCAAAGCCGCGCTGGTGGCGCTTGATCCACTGTGGAGCAGCCCGGTGTTGTGGGGGGCGATGCGGCAAGTCGCTTCCGCCTATACCGCCGATTTCTTCCTGAATGCGGTGGATTTGAAGCGCGACCCGAACGGGGCCATCGTGCAGGCAGCCCCGGAGGCGCGGGTCTATGTCACCCTGTTTGCCCGCACCTTTGCCATGTCGGCCTTGATCACCGTGCTCTGCCTGATCCTCGGCTATCCGGTGGCACACCTGCTGGCCGTCTTGCCGATCCGCACCTCCAACCTATTGATGATCCTCGTACTTCTTCCATTCTGGACCTCGCTTCTGGTCCGAACCACGTCATGGATCGTGCTGTTGCAGGGTCAGGGCGTGGTGAATTCGATCCTGGTCGCCTTGGGGATCATCTCGACCGATGGAAGGTTGGCGATGATCAACAACCGGATGGGCACCACGATTGCGATGACCCATATCCTGCTGCCGTTCATGATCCTGCCGCTCTATTCTGTGATGCGTCCGATCCCGCAGACCTATGTCCGCGCCGCCCGGTCCCTGGGGGCCACCAGTTGGACCGCGTTCCGCCGGGTCTATTTCCCGCAAACCGTGCCGGGCATCGGGGCCGGGACGCTGCTGGTGTTCATCCTGTCGGTCGGCTATTACATCACGCCGGCTTTGGTCGGCGGCTCGACCGGTACGCTGATCTCCAACATGATCGCGTTTCATGTCAACAAGTCGAACAACTGGTCCCTTGCAGCCGCCTTGGCGACCCTCCTCTTGGCCGCCATCCTGATCCTTTACTGGCTCTATGATAAAATCGTCGGCATCGACAAACTGAAGCTGGGGTAAGTCCATGGCACTTCCGATCTACGCCTCGCCACTGGAGCGGATCTGGTACTACGCCTTCCGGACCTTCTGCGGGCTGGTCTTCCTGTTTCTGATCGCACCGATTCTGGTGGTGATCCCGCTGTCGTTCAACGCCGACAGCTTTTTCACCTTCACCAAGGGCATGCTGGAGTTTGATCCACTGGCCTATTCGCTGAAATGGTACGATCTGATCCTGACCTTCCCGGACGTTCCGACCAATCTGCCGCGTGACGGCGCGTGGTGGGCGATTGTCTGGCAGAAGGCGGCTTGGGTGCTGGCGGCCAAAAACTCGATCATCATCGGGTTTTTCGCCACGATCATCGCGACCTTTCTCGGCACCTTGGCCGCGCTTGGCCTTAGCCGCCCGGAAATGCCGTACCGCCGGGCGATCATGGCGATCCTGATCTCGCCGATGATCGTGCCGGTGATCATCATCACGCTCGGGCTGTTCTTCTTCTACTCTGATATCGAGGTGAACAAATGGGGCGTGCCCTACCTCGGCGTCATCCTCGCCCATGCCACATTGGGGATTCCGTTCGTCATCATCACCGTGACGGCCACCCTGCTGGGCTTTGACCATGCGCTGACCCGCGCCTCCGCCAGCCTGGGCGCATCACCCGCCACGACGTTCTTCAAGGTGATCATGCCGCTGATCACGCCGGGCATGGTGTCGGGCGCGTTGTTCGCCTTCGTGACCTCATTTGACGAGGTGGTGGTGGTGCTGTTCGTCGGCCGCAACGACGAGCAAACCATCCCGCGCCAGATGTGGAACGGCATCCGCGAGCAGATCTCGCCGGCGATCCTGTCGGTGGCGACGATCCTGGTGGTGATCTCGATCGGGCTTCTGGCCACCGTGGAACTGCTCCGCCGCCGCAGTGAACGCCTGCGTGGCATGACGCCGCAATAGGGTCGCGCCAAGCTTGGCTTTTCGTGCCATTCATCCGGGCAAAAATACTCCACGGGAGGTGCGTGCAGTTTGCTGCTTGAGCCACGAAGAAACTGCTAAGCGGGGAGGGTGTGAAACCCTCCCGGCGATGTCAACCGGCACCTACGGCAGGATCTGAAGCCAGACCCAGGCCGTCCCGATCGACAGCGCGGTGGCGATCAGCACGGCAGAGGCGTTGGCCCGCCGCCCGACCGCATAGAGATGCGCAAACAGATAGGCGTTGGCCCCGGGCGGCATCGCGGCGGTGATGGTGGCGGAGCGCAGGCTTGCCACATCAAGCTGGAGCAAGCGGCCCAAGCCATAGGTCACGGTCGGGTGCAGCAACAGCGATACCCCGACGATCAGCGTGATCAGACCTTTGTCGCCCTCGGGCCGGTAGCGGTATAAAACCCCGCCCAAACCGAACAACGCGGTCGGCAGGCCCGCTTTGCCCAGCATGTCGGTCGCAGCATCCAACGCACCGGGCAAGGGCAGGTGGAACAGGTTGACGATGAAGCCCAATGAGATCGCCAGCACCAGCGACTGCGAGAAGATCGCTTTCAGCACCTTTAGCGTCAGTGCACCTGCGGTCAGACCTTGACCATGGCTGCGCACCACCTCCATCAGCGTGATCCCGAACGCGTAGAACATCGGCGAGTGCAGCGCGATGATCGCGTAATTGCCGGTCAGCGCTGCGGTGCCATAGGCGCGTTCGGTGATCGACAGACCCAGCAGCAGCGAGTTGGAGAACATGCAGGCAAAACCGGTGGTCACCGCTTCTTCGAGGGGTCGGCCAAACAGCTTCCACGCGCCGAAAAAGCCTGCCGCAAAGCACAGGAAGGCGCCGGCGTAAAAGCTGGTGATCAGGCCGGGGTCGAAGCTGGTTTTGAGGTCCAGCAGCGAGATTTGGCGGAACAGCAGGCAGGGCACCGCGATGCCTTGGGAAAACCGCATCAGCGCGTCAACCGCCGTCTCCGCCATGCCGCCCCATTTGGCCATGCCGTAGCCAAAGCCGATCACGACGAAAACCGGCAGGATGACATCGAGCAGCAGACCCATTTTATCTCTGATTCTCGAAGGTTATCACCATGCCGTCATAGGCGGGCTCAACCCCCTTGGGCAGTTCGGCGCACAAGGTCGCGTAATCCATATCAAGGTGCATGTTGGTCAGCACCGCGCGCTCGGGCTGGGCGCGGGCGATCCAGCCCAAGGTCATCGCCAGATGGGTATGGGTCGGGTGCGGCTTGCGGCGCAGCGCATCGACCACCCAGACGCTGAGGCCGTGCAGATGCGCCCAGGCGGCTTCGGGCAATGCTACCGCGTCGGGCAGGTAGGCGAGCGGGCCGATCCGGAAACCAAGGGCGTCCATAGCACCATGATCGGCGGTGAACGGGGTGAAGCTGACCGGACCGCCGGGGCCGGGCACCTCAAACGGTGCGTGGCCGATGTGGTGCAGTTCAAGGATCGGCGGATAGGGCGACGCCTCGGGCTGCACGAACGCATAGCCGAACCGGGAAATCAGGGCGTCAGCGGTCGGACCATCGGCCCAGACCGGCAGACGCTGGCGCATGTTGAAGACGACCTGGCGCAGATCGTCGATCCCGTGGGTGTGGTCGGCATGGGAGTGGGTGAACACCACGCCGTCCAGCGTGCCGAGCCCCGCGCTCAGCAATTGTTCGCGCATGTCGGGCGAGGTGTCGATCAGGATGCGGGTGGTGGCCTCGCCGGTGCTCCGTTCGACCAGCATCGAACAGCGGCGGCGGCGATTTTTCGGGTTGGTCGGGTCGCAATCGCCCCAGTCGCCGCCCAGTCGGGGCACGCCCCCCGACGATCCGCAACCCAGGATGGTGAAGCGCAAGGTCGACATCAGGCGGCAATCGCTGCGCGGGTGAACAGGCGGTCGAAGTTGGCGGTGGTGGCGGCAGCAAACTCACTTTCCGTCACACCGAAGATTTGCGCGCCGGTTTTGGCGGTGAATGCGGTGTAGGCCGGTTCGTTGCGCTTGCCGCGATGCGGCATCGGCGCGAGGTAGGGGCTGTCGGTTTCGACAAGAATGCGGTCGAGCGGGGCTTTGGCGAAGATATCGCGCAGGTCGCCGGATTTCGGGAAGGTGGCGATACCGGACATGGATAGGTAAAAGCCCATCTCCAACGCCGCCTCCGCCAGACGTGCGCCGGAGGAAAAGCAATGCATAACACAAGGATACCGGGCGATCTTCATGTGATGGCTTAAGATCGCCGCCATGTCGTCATCGGCGGCACGGGCGTGAATGATCAGCGGGATCTGGGTTTCCTGCGCCGCCTCGATATGGATGCGCAGCGAGGCTTTCTGGAGATCGGCGCTGTCGGCGGTATAGTGGTAATCCAAGCCGGTTTCGCCGATGCCGACAAATTTCGGATGTTTGGCAAAGGCTACCAGTTGGGCGACGGTCACGCGGGGTTCCTTGGCCGCACTCATCGGATGAATGCCTGCGGCGTAAAAAACGCCGTCATGTGCCTCGGCAATCGCGCGGACCAGCGGTTCCTGATGCAGCTTGGTGCAGATGGTCACCATGCGGGTGACACCTGCGGCGCGGGCGCGGGCGATGATGGCGTCCCGCTCGCCGTCAAAATCGGGAAAATCGAGGTGGCAGTGGCTGTCGACCAATTCGTAGGTTGGTAATTGCGAGGCGGGCAGTTCGGATGGGGCGTTCATTCTGTCACCTTATGGCGACACTCGCCGCCGTCTCGTCGACCTTCAGGACCATATCCATGAGAAGGGCGGCAGGGTCAAGATTGACCGCCTTGCCCCGCCGCGCACGGGCCGACAAAGTTTGCGCGAGGTCGGCCCACAGCCGGTCCGCGCCGGCAAAATTGGCGAGGCGTTCGATCAGTTGCGCCTCGCCCGGTGCCGCCTCGGGCGGGAGGACGTGGAGCGCTGCGGCGCGGGCCGTGCGGGCGAGGAAGGCGTCGATCAAAGTGACGGTCAGATCAAACGCTTCGGGCGTTTTGCGATTTGCCCCGGCCTCGGCGATTTGCCTTGCATGGGGGCGGTTCATCTTGGGCATCGAGGCAAACAGCCGGATCAGGCTGGCGTACAGCTTCAAGCCGTCGAGCGTGGTCAGCCGGTACGCCGCGCCCACCGAACCACCGGCCAGTTGCGCCAGCGCCTCACGTTGGGTTGCGGCGATTTCGGTGCCAGCTTGGGTCAGCGCGTCATTCAGGTCAGCCGGGTCTAGCGGCCCCAGCCGCAAATCGCGGCAGCGCGAGCGGATCGTGGGCATGAGGTCGGCGGGCTGGTGGGTCACCAGCAAGAACGTCACCTTGGCGGGCGGCTCCTCCAGCAGTTTCAGGATGGCGTTGCCA
>JAYTQA010000415.1:0-7359 GCA_043746955.1 bacterium
GATGACGTTTGATAGAAACATCGTCATGCTCAGGAGTCTCAGTGGTCGCGTGATTGTTGAGGAAAACCGGATTCCACTTTTCCTCATCACGCTCTAGCCCGCAACCTCCAGCACGCGGGCGCCACCCGCGTCCAGCCACAGGGCGGACAGCCGTCCGGTGCGGTAAGCCCCGGTGTCCAGGCTGATCCGGCCCGGGGTGATCTGCACCTGCGGCACAATCACATGGCCATGGGCCAGCCACAGCCCATCGCGGCGCGGACCTGCCGCACGGCCCAGACCCCAGAGCAGATGGGTGGGCAATTGCTGGTCCAGCGCCAGACCGGGGTCCGCATCGGCATGGACCACGGCGATCGGTTCATCGGGGCCCTCCCCCTGCCAATAGAGCGGCAGCGCGCCCAGCCAGTCAGCCAGGCCGGGCGGCAGGCTGGCGCGCAACGCCGCGGCCAAAGCGGTCTGGCGGCTGGCGGCATCCCTGCCACTGATCCAGGGCACGCCAAAGCTCGCCAAGGTTTCAGCGCCGCCGGCATGCAGCCAGCGCTTGGCGGGCGAGGTGGGCGCGCTTAAGAAATCCAGCATCATGCGTTCGTGGTTGCCCATCAGGCAGATGACCTGGCCCGGCCGGGTCCGGGTCAGGTGCCAGACCCGGCGCAGGACAGCGGCGCTGTCGGGCCCACGGTCGATCAGATCGCCGACAAAGATCAGGCGGGCGGTGGCGGCCTGCGGTTCGGTGGCGATGCGGGCCAGCATCGCCTCCAGCAAATCGGCGCGGCCATGCAGATCGCCTATCAGACACAAGGGAGCATCGGGGCGGGGCAGGGCGGGGAGATCGACTGATGGGAGATCAAGCCTGGCGACATCCAGCCTGCGGGGGCCAAGCTTGGGGAGGCCAAGGCCAAAAAGGCGGTGCAAGAGTGGCATGAGGCGTTACGTCCGGCGCTGGGGTCATCCCCGTCATAGACCAGCCGGGCCTGCGGCGCAGCAGGCGATTCGCCAAAGATTATGCGCCAAAGACTATTCGCCAGAGCGGCCGTCAAACCGGATCAGCCCCAGGATCAGCCCGATACTGCCAAACACGGTATAGGCGCCAAAAGCGACAAACCAGCCGCCGCCGCCGCCGCCCATGGTGGTTATGACCAGAAGCGCTGCGGTCAGCCCGCACAGAATTCCGAAAATCAGACCACCTGCCGCCATCTGCGTCCCTTTCCTAGCCGGGAAACACCGGCCTTTACCCACAATCGTTAGCCACAGCCTTTACTCACAGCCTTTACTCACTGCCTTTATCCACTGTGGCCCGCTTAGTTTAACAAGTGCTTCACAGCGGGTTGCGGGGCCGTTGCGGGGCCGTTGCGGGGTCGTTGCGGCGATGAAAGCCCGCAATTGTGGCGAAAACCGGGACCCAACCGTGGCGAAGTCATGCAACTTTGCGGCGAATCTTATGACCCGGCCTTGGCATCGTCGGTTCGCCCCGTTACGACCGGCCCGGTTGTGGCTTGTTACAGGATAAGGCCCTTATGCGTTTTGACCCAGCCCGCCGCGTTCTGATCGTGGTGGAAAATCTACCGGTGCCGTTGGATCGCAGGGTCTGGCTGGAGGCCACCGCACTGACCGAGGCGGGCTATCAGGTGTCGGTCATCTGCCCGACCGGCAAGGGTTGGAATGCGCCGCGCGAAGAGATCGACGGCATCGCCATCTACCGCTATCCCGAACCGCCCGAGGCGCATTCGGGCGCTGTGGCCTATGCGCGCGAATACCTGTCATCGCTGTGGCACTGGTTCCGCCTCGCCCGTGTGGTCTGGCGCGAGCGGGGCTTTGACGTGATCCAGGGCTGCAACCCGCCCGATCTGATTTTTGTTCTGGCGCTCTGGTACCGGCTGTGGGGTGTCGCTTATATTTTCGATCACCATGACGTCTGCCCGGAACTGTTCGAGGCCAAGTTTGGGCGTCGCGGCCTGTTGTATAACGTCATGCTGGTGTGGGAGCGGATGACCTTTGCCGTAGCCGCCGTCTCGATCGCCACCAACGAAAGCTTCCGGCGGATTGCCATGGCGCGGGGCAAGATGGCGGCGCAGGATGTGTTTGTGGTCCGCTCTGCCCCCCGGATCGACACCTTCATCCCCGGCCCCGGCAACCCGGACTATCGCCACGGGGCCACGACCGTGCTGGGCTATGTCGGCGTGATTGGCCAGCAAGAGGGGATGGATTTGCTGATAGCCGCCGTCGACCATCTGATCCGCAATCTGGGGCATAGCGATCTGCATGTGGTGGTGGTGGGCTTTGGCCCCGCGCTGCCAGAGGTGCAGGCCGATGTGCGGGCGCGCGGCCTGGACGCGCAGTTCAGCTTTACCGGCGCGCTTTATGGCGCGGACCTGCTCGCCGCGCTCAATGCGATGGATATTGGCGTCTCGCCCGATCCGAAAAACCCGATGAATGATATATCGACCATGAACAAAGTCATGGAATACATGACGCTGGCAAAGCCCTTGGTGCAGTTTGACCTGACCGAGGGGCGGGCTTCGGCGGGGGACGCGTCGCTGTATGCCAGCGCCAATGATCCGTTGGATTTCGCGGCCAAAATCGCCGAGCTGATCGAGAACCCTGACCGGGCGGCGGTGATGGGCCGCGCCGGCCGGCTGCGGGTGCTGGACGCCTTAAGCTGGGATCATTCGGTGCCGCACCTGCTGGCTGCCTATCAGCGGGCTTTTGCCAAGAAGGGCCGCATCAGCAAAACCGGGGCGTAACGCGCCAGCGCCGCCCCCGCGGCAAAACCGCCGAAATGGGTCTCCCATGCCAGATTGCCTGCGGCGTTCCACCACAGGATCAGGTTCAAAAGGGCCAGCCCGAGGGCTATCAGCGGACCACGGTTCCATAGGCCCTCTGCCAGCCGGCTTTGCGCATCCCAGACGGTCAGCGCACCGGCAAGGCCGAAGATCGCACCCGAGGCCCCGATCATCGGCGCCGGGCTGTGGCTGAGGAGGCCAAAGGCCACAGCCCCGCCCAGGGCGGCCAGACCATAGAGCCGGATCAGCCCGCGCCCGCCCACCCGGGTGGCCACCAGATCGCCCAGATAGGCGAGGCTCATCATATTGCCCACCAGATGGCCAAGTCCCGCGTGCAGAACCGAATAGGTCAGGAACATCGTGATGGGTTGGGCTGCATAATTCGGATGCCAGTCATGCAAGAGGCCAGCCCAGAAGCCGCCGTTCTGATAGGCCTCGCCGCGCCAGAGCGGGCTGCCCCACAGGTGGTGATCAGCACCTTGCAGGGCGAGTTCAACCAGAACCTGCGCCAGAATAAGCCCGGCCAAGGTCCAGCGGCCAAAGCTCGGGTCAAAATCGGGATCAGCAGGCGGGGCAGGATCGGGCTGGGCCATGCCCGACTTGTCGACAACCCCGCCGGTTCTGGCAAGAGGGGTTCTGGGGCGGGTCTGGCACGGCGTAATCGGGTAAGGCTGGGTTCGGGCTGGCTTCAGCCGCGCTTGCGGTCCGGCTTGCTGCGACGTGCCAGCAGACCCATGGCCGCCAGAGCCGTCAGCATCAGGGGCAGGCTTGCGGGCAGCGGCACCGGGGCAGGCCCGCCGGTGTTGATGTTATCGGCCAGCCAATAGCCGGAGGCATCGGTGCTCAGCCCCGAAATGCTGACCGAGGTCACCCCAAACAGGTTGGTGGCGAGCGTGGTGATGCCCTGCCCAAGGCTATAGGCAGTGCCGTTGATCGTGACATTGGCGAGGGCTGTGCTGGTGAGCCACGACAGGCTCATGTCCAGGCCCAGAAAGTCAAACACCCCACCGCCGGTCTGGGTGATGGTCACCGTCTGCCCATGGCCGAAATCCGAAAAGATCAGGTTGTTGGTGCCATTGGAATTCGGGCTGCTGCCATCCCAGAGATACATGCAACCGGCATCGGTCACATCAATCATGCCACAGCCGGTGGCGGTGCTGAAGGTCAGACCGCCATAGTCAAAGGCGGTCAAGGGGTCGGTGGGTGCGGTCAGATCGTCAAAGGTCAGAACCGCAGCCTCTGCGCCAAAGCCGGTCATAAAGACGGCTGACATAAAGACGGTAGCGGCAAGGCCGCAAGCGGTGGCAAAGGATCTTAAGCCGGTCATGTTCAGGATGGGCATTTTCAGGCCAGTCATTTTCAGATTGGGCATGGTGATTCCTTAAAACGCGGTAACGTCACTGCCCGGTTTTACACCCTATAGTTGATCCGTCGCTAACATTGCTCTTTTAACGCGCAAATAGCCGGCGAGGGGTTTTCGCCCACCCCAAGCGGCTGCTGCGGCCGACTTGGCCGGGCTTAGCCTCTGGCTGACTTAGCCTCTGGCCTATTCGGGGATGAACTTTGGCAGTTTGGGCAGCAAGACCGCCATCAGGCGCTGCATCCGGGCCTCGGCCTCGACTTCGGTCTCATCGGGGCTGATCGGTGTGACGAAGCGCACCAAAGCGCCATCGGTGCGGCCACGGGTCAGGCTGTCCCAGACCACAGATGCCTTGGCGGCATAATCATTGGTCTGGCGTTTGCCGCGTTCTTCAAACCAGTAATACACCAGTTCCTTGACGGTGCCCTTCTGGATCACCGCACGGTTGACGGTGAAATTGCCATAGACGGTGCCGGGCATGGACACGGCCTTGGGGTTGATCGCCGAAACTTCCCAGCCACCGACCGGCAGGCAGACTGCGGGCGAGTGGATGCCGGTGCCCTCGGTCTGCTTGAGATACCAGGCCGAGAAGAAGTTGACCGGGGCCGCCTCACCCGCCGTGACATAGGTGGCATCGACATAATCGCTGGCGGCCAGCACCTTGGCCACATCGGCGTCCAGCGCGGCCATGCTGCCCGACCATGCGCCGATTTCCCGCGGGAACTGGCTGAAATCAGCGCGCGCGACCTCGACCCGGTGGGGCGGCGGGGCCGCCAGGAAAGCCGCACTGACCGCCAGGGTGGCCAAGGCCGCCACAATCACCCCGCGCGACGGGGCAATGCCGGTCAACCGGCGGGCCTGAGCGCCAAAGCCGTCGGTGTCCAGATCCAGCGTCTCCCAGATCGGCAGTGGGTTGGGGGTCAGGCGCTGCAATCCGGCGGCGATCAGGAACAGCATGAAAATGCAGATGCCAAAGATCACCCAGCCTTCGAAGATATGCAAAAAGCCTTCCGCCTGTTCGATGCCGTAAGCATTGACCAAAATCCCGATCACGCCGATCCGGAGCGAGTTCATGAAGATGGTCAGCGGTGCTGCGGTCAGGAACAACAGCGCCTTGTGCCAGAACGGGCCGCGGTAGAGGATGCCGAACAGATAGGAAAACGACAGGATCGGGAACAGATAGCGCAGGCCGGAACAGGCCTCGGCCACCTGAAGTTTATAAACCCCCAGGTCGATCACATTGCCTTCCAGATAGACCGCAATCCCGGCCTGTTCGATGAACCAGACCCCGAGCTGCGACGAGATCAGTTGCAACAGGATGGTGACTTTCCAGAAGATGAACTGCGGCAAGGGCAGCATGAAGATCAGATGCAGGACCGGCAACTGGTGCCGCCGCCCCTGATCCCAGCCAAAGCCTGTCAGGGTGATGCCCGCCACCCACAGGATGAAGGCATAGGTCACCACATCGGGGATGCGCACCAGGTTGCCAAAAATGCCGAACACCAGCGCGCCCACGATCAGCGCCACGCCGGGCCAGCGGTTGGCGGGCGTGCCCGCCGGCGGCGCGGGATTGAGCCGGAGTTCACGCAGCAAAAGGTAAGTCGAGATCAGCGGGATCAGCGGGCCATAGCTGTACTCCGCCGTCAGCCAAGCTGACCCGAGCGAGGCAAAGCCCAGCCAGAAGATCGGGATCGCGGCCACGATCAGCAGGCTGAACCAGCCGAGGCCAAGTGGGTTGGCGGGCAATGCGGTGCTGGTGTCGTGGGAAAATGCCATGGCGTGATCTCGGATATCAGAAATTCCTCAGGGAACCTATAGGCCAAACCCCATCGCTTAGCGATAGACTAGTGTTCCCCACCTGACGAAGGATTCCCATTTTTGATCAGGTGTGTCACTGTCTGGACATTAGACGCGATGACATTTGTCTGTATTTGAACCCCGCTGACCGTGCGCAGCTTCAAGCTCTGCTCACCGACCGAAACACGCCTCGCAAGGTTGTCTGGCGAGCCGAGATCGTGCTGGCGACGGCAGATGGCTATGGCACCAACGATATCATGCGGCGCGCAGATACGTCCAAGCCCACAGTCTGGCGCTGGCAGGCGCGCTATCTTGACGAGGGCGTGGCCGGACTCAGGCGCGATAAGACCCGCCCCTCGCGGGTGCCGCCTCTGCCCCGGGAGACCCGCCTGAAGGTGATCACCACGACGCTGCAGCAGACCCCGCCCAATGCCACGCACTGGAGCCGCACCGCGATGGCCGAGGTGGTGGGCATTTCGCCGTCGAGCGTGGGGCGCATCTGGGCAGAAGCTGGTCTCAAGCCGCACCTGACGCGCGGGTTCAAGGTTTCGAACGACCCTATGTTCGAGGAGAAAGTCACCGATATCGTGGGACTTTACCTCGATCCGCCAGAGCGAGCGGTCGTGCTTTGCGTTGACGAGCCGTCGCAGATTCAGGCACTTGACCGGACCCAGCCAGGGCTTCCCCTCAAGAAGGGCCGGGCGCAAACGTCGTGTTGAAAACACGCCTCCGGCATGAGGACCGTTGAAAACCCGCCTCCGGCATGATGACCCACGATTACAAGCGCCACGGCACGACCGCGCTGTTTGCCGCACTCGATGTGAAGTCGGGCATAGCCACCCGCGAATACCTGCCGCGCCACCGGGCCAAGGAGTTCTTGCGCTTGTCTCACGTCGCACCTGACGCGCTGTCCTCAAGCCGCGCGACGTGCATCTCGTGCTCGACAACTACGCCACCCACAAGACGCCCGAGGTCAAGGCATGGCTTTGCAGGCATCCGCGCTTCAAGCTGCATTTCACGCCGACTAGCGCGTCATGGCTGAACATGGTCGAACGCTTCTTTGCCGAGATAACCACAAAGCGCATCCGCAGGGGCAGTTACACCAGCGTCGACGACCTGGAAGCCGCCATCTACGACTACCTCGGGCAGCACAACACAAAACCAAAGCCCTTTACTTGGACCAAAACCGCCAAAGACATCCTCACCCGTGAACGACACGCGCTGGACAAACTCGATGAAATCAGAGGAAACAGGTAGCAAGCGTCAGATTCAGAACACTAGGTATCCTCAGAGATTTGGGAGTGCAGTGAAAATGGGTTCAAGGTTGAAATCTTTAGGCGTCCTGTGTTTCTCAACGCGTTTGGTCGGGTCGGTCCTTGCGGGATGTGGACTTGTCCAATTCAATTCGGACATGGCAAAGGTCAA
>JAYTQA010000416.1:0-7338 GCA_043746955.1 bacterium
GGTTGGGTTTTGCTGTCTTCGGTCATGATACACCGCCCTGCGCGGGGGTTTTGGCAATTTCAGCGTGGTTTTGCACCATGTTTTTCAAGACCTGATCGCGGGGACCAAAGGCTCGACGGGTGCCATCCTCCAACACCAAGAGCAGGTCGCATTCCTGAATGGCGGCGGGTCGGTGTGCCATGATCAGCACGCAGCGCCCGCTTTCCTTCATCACCCGTATCGCCTGGTTCAGCGCCATCGAGCCTTCGTTGTCGAGGTTGGAGTTGGGTTCATCCAGCACCAGCAGGACCGGGTCGCCATAAAGCGCGCGGGCAAGGCCGATGCGCTGGATCTGGCCGCCGGACAGACGGCCGCCCAAGGCCTGCACGCGGGTGTCGTAGCCATCGGGCAGTTTGGTGATCATATCATGGGCGGCCGCTTTGCGGGCGGCGTCGACCACGGCGGCCCCGTCGGGGTTGCTTTGCAGGCGGGCGATGTTTTCGGCGATGGTGCCGTCAAACAGGGTAATCCGCTGCGGCAGGTAGCCGATGTAGCTGCCCAACTGGTCTGGGTCGTATTGGTCCAGGGCTGCGCCATCCAGTCGCACCTTGCCGCCCGCAGGCTTCCACGCGCCGATCAGGGCGCGGGCGAGGGTGGATTTCCCGGCACCCGACGGGCCGATAATGCCAAGCGCTTGACCGGGTTCGAGCCGGAAGTTGATCATCCGCAGCACGGCTTGGCTTTCGCCGGGCGGCACGACGGTCAGGTTCTGCGCCTCCAGCAGCGCTTTGGGGCGCGGCAGTTCGGTGTGTGGCGGTTCGGCGGCGACTTTGGAGAGGAGTTCCGACAGGCGCGCACGGCCTTCTTGGGCGCGGGTGACCAGCGCCCATTGGCCAATCGCCATTTCAATCGGCTGCAAGGCGCGGCCCAGAAGGATCGAGCCGGTGATCATCGCCCCCGAGCCCATTTCGTTATTCAGGACCAGGTACGCGCCGGCCCCCAGCATGGCGGATTGCAGGAACTGGCGGAAGATCTTTGACACCGTGCCGAAAACGCCGCCAAGGTCGGAGGCCGCGATGCTTTGTTCCAGCGCATAGCGGCGGGCGACCTGCCAGCGGTCAAACGCGGCGGAGGTCATGCCAAGCGCCTGCACCACCTCCGCCTCCTGCTTGATGCCATCCGACAGCATTTCACCGCGCAAGGTCGCGGCATTGGCCTTTAGCAGCGGGCCTTTGGTCATCGTCTGGTTCATCACCGTGATGATCACAAGGATCACCCCGCCCGCGACCGACATCCAACCCAGAAGCTGGTTGAAGATGAAGATGGCCGCAAAGAACATCGGAGCCCACGGAATATCGAAAATGGCGATCAGGACCGGTGAGGCCCACAGGCGCTGCACCGCCTCCAGATCGCGCTGAGCGGCCAGGGCCAGCGGGTCGCCCGGCGATTGGCCCATGCGTTTCAGGGCTGCGGAAAACACCCTGCGGTCCAGACGTTCCTGCATCCGCGCGCCGATCCGCGCGAGGATACGGCCCCGCGCGTAATCCAGGATGCCCATCGCAAGGAACAGCACCGCCATCAGGGCAGACAGCGCCCACAGGGTCGGTTCCGACCGGCTGCCAAGCACACGGTCATAGACTTGCAGCATGTAGAGCGGGCCGGTCAGCATCAGCAAGTTGACGAACACCGAAAAGAAAAATGCAGCCCACAAGAGCCCGCGCATGTCGCGCCGGGAGGCGTCAAGCTCGTCTAGGCCCCGTTTAAATTCTGTTTGCGCCATCTGGCGGCTCCTGTCCCAATTTTCAGTTCCGGCGGGAAAATTCTTGAAGTTTCCGATCGGCCCGCTTGCCCGTTGTCTTGCCTTTCGGCGCAGCTTATGGCTTGACGCAGAAATGTGAAAGCCACCCTAATTGCCATGGATCTGCCAAAGGCCTTTATGATGACCCAGACTGTGCGTGCGTGTCGATATACTTTGGCCGTTGGCCTTATTGCCACAGTCGGGCTTTCGGGCTGCGGCCATGCGCCGATGCCTCAGGGCGTCAGCGATCCTTACGAGCAGGAAAACCGCTCCACCCATGCGCTCAACCTTGTGATTGACAAAGTTGTGATCCGGCCGCTGGCGGTTGGCGCGTCGAAGTTTATCCCCAAGCCGGTGTCGCGCGGGATTGCCAATTTTGCCGGCAACCTTGACCTGCCCGGCGAGGTGATCAACGGCATTCTGCAACTGCATCTGGGCAAGGCCGCCCAAAACACGCTGCGGTTTGCTGTGAACTCAACCATCGGAATTGGCGGGATTTTTGACCCGGCGACAGCGCTTGGTGTGACCGAAAAGCAGACCGATTTCGGTGAGACGCTGAACGTCTGGGGCGTGGCAGAGGGCGATTATATTGAACTGCCGGTGCTCGGCCCGTCCACCCAGCGCGATGCTCTGGGCAGAGTTGTGGATATGGGGTTGGACCCGGTGCGGCTGTTCTTTCCGAAGAACCAGGCCTGGCTCGGCACCTTCGCCAAGGTCGTGTCAAAAATTGACAAGCGCGGTCGCTATTCCGAAACCTATGATTCCATTCTATATGACAGTGCAGACGGCTATGCGCAGGCGCGGTTGCTGTACCTGGAAAACCGCCGCCACGACTTGGGCCAAAGCACGGCAGACAGCGAGTTTGAGGATCCTTATGCGAACCAAAATGGAACGGGGCAAGCTGGAACTGGCCAAACTGGAACTGGGAAAAACTGAGATGGGTAAAGTTGACGGTACTTCTTTGCACCTGAGCCGCCGCGCCTTTGGTGCCGGGCTGGTTGCGGGCACGGGTTTTCTGGCCTTCGCACTGCCGGTGCGCGCCCTGACTGTCGATCAGGCGAAAGCGCTGATCGACAAGGCGATCGGCGAGGTGAACACTACGATCAACTCGGGTCGCACCGAACAGCAGATGTACGGCGACTTTGCGCGTATTTTCGCGACCTATGCCGACGTGGCAACGATCGCGCGGTCCGCACTTGGCACGGCTTCGAAATCCGCGACTGCGGCGCAGATGGCAACCTTTACCCAAGCCTACCAGGGCTACATCAGCCGCAAATATGGCCGCAGGTTCCGCGAGTTCATTGGTGGCAAGATCGAGGTCACCGACGCCAAGCCGTACAAAAGCTATTACGAGGTCATCTCCACCGCGACCTTGCAGGGCCAGCCTCCGTTCGATCTGCGTTGGTGGGTCGGCGACAAGTCGGGCAAGCTGTTGTTCTTCAACATCATCATTGAAGGCGTGAACATGCTGGCCTCAGAGCGGACCGAGGTTGGGTCGATCCTGGACAAGAACGGCGGCGATATGGACAAGTTGATCACGGCGCTCAACGCGGTGTGAGGTGAGCCGGATTTGATTGCTAAGGGCGGGGGACCGGTTCCTCCGCCCGTTTGATTTAAAGCGGTTTGCGTTTGATAAGTCACAAACATCCGCTTTACGTCTTTGTTTTTCCACGCATTTTTTTTCGCACACCGCGTCACGCTTTTCGGAAATGCGCTGCAGACGTTGCCGCCGGTCAGTTGCCCTTGCCGAGCAGGTTCTGGATGATCGACTTGATCGGGTCGCTTTGCTGTGTCGGTTGGGCGGCAGGGGTAAGGCCAGCGGAAACGGCAGGGGTAGGGGCTGCGGGTTGCGCAGAAACTGGCGGGGCCTTCGGTTCCGGCACGATCAGCGGCAGGGCAGTGACCGGCAGGCCGTCTTCCACCCGTGTCATCACCTCGTGCCAAATCTCGGCAGGCAGGCCGCCGCCGGTCACCCCTTTCATGGGTGTGTTGTCGTCATAGCCCATCCAGACGCCGGTGACGTAATCGGCGGTGAAGCCGACGAACCACGCATCGCGCGCCTCCGATGTGGTGCCGGTTTTGCCTGCGACCGGGCGGTCACCCAGTTGGGCGCGCACGCCGGTGCCGTGTTGGACCACCTGGGTCATCATCCAGGTCAGTTCCTTGGCGGCGTTATCTGAAATCACCCGCTCGCCAATGCCGCCGCCGGGGCCGATCAGCGGGTTAGCCTCGCCCTTCAGCCGCAATTCGCGCAGCCCGTAAGGGGTGACCGAGGAGCCGCCATTCAGGATGCCCGCATAAGCGCCGGTCATCTGCAACAAAGTCGCCTCGGATGCGCCAAGCGCCAAAGCCGGGCCAGCGGCGAGGTCGCCGGTCACGCCGAAGCCCTTGGCGATGGCGCGCACCTTGTCCAGCCCGACCGCCATGGCGATCTTGACGGCGGGAATGTTGCGGCTTTCCTCCATCGCCAGATAGATCGGGATCACGCCCTTGAACTGGTTGTCGTAGTTGCTGGGCGTCCAGGGGCCGGAGCCTTTGATGGTGACGGTCAGCGGGCTGTCTTCGACATAGTCCATCGGGCTCCACCCCAGATCGAGAGCGGTGGCATAGACGAAGGGTTTGAAGCTGGACCCGGTTTGCCGCAAAGCCTGCGTCGCGCGGTTGAAGTTGCCCGCTTGCGGCAGGTTGCGGCCACCGACCATGGCGCGCACGGCCCCATCGGCGCTCATCACCACGATGGCCGCTTGGGCGTTGGAGCCGTCTTTCAGTTTGGTGGTGAACACGGCGGTCAGCGCATCCTCAGCGGCCTTTTGCAGGCGGGGGTCGAGGGTGGTTTTGATCACCACATCCTCGGTCGTGTCGGTGCCCAGATAGGCGGGCGTGCCTTCCATCACCCAATCGGCAAAAGCGCCACCGGCATTTTGGGCGGCGGCACCCGACAGGACGGCGGGATGAGCCAGTGCATCTGCGGCCTCTTCCGGGGTCAGATAGCCCTGATCTGCCATCAGCCCGATGATCACGGCGGCGCGGTCCTGCGCGCGTTGCAGGTTGTTGGTGGGGGCATATTTGGAGGGCGCCTTCAGCAAACCCGCCAGCATGGCTGCCTCCGCCGCGGACAGTTTGGCGGCGGATTTGCCGAAGTAACGTTGCGATGCGGCCTCAAAGCCCCGGGTGCCAGCCCCCAGATAGGCGCGGTTGAAATAGATCGTGAGAATTTCGTCCTTGGTGTATTTCACCTCCATCGCGATGGCATAAGGCACTTCCTTGATCTTGCGCTTCAGGCCGCCAGAGCGGCAGTCATCCTCATAAGCGTTTTCGGTTTTCCAGACTTTGGGGTCATAGGCCACACCAAGGCACAAAAGCTTGGCGGTCTGTTGGGTGATGGTAGAGCCGCCGTTGCCCTCAAACGGGCCACGCCCGGCGCGCAGGTTGATCGCTACCGCCGAGATGATGCCGCGCGGGCTGACGCCGAAATGGGAGTAGAACCGCTTGTCCTCGGTCGCTAACACCGCATGAAGCAGGTTGGGCGACACGGTTTTCGGGGTGACCTGGCCGCCAAACGTCTCGCCCCGCCAGGCAAAGACCTGATCATTGGCGTCCATCATGGTGACCGACCCGCGAGCCCGCCCGTCGATCAGGGAGGCTGCGGGGGGCAACTGCACATAGAAGTACAAAACCCCGCAGCCGAGTATTGTCGTGCCGACGATGAAACTGCGCCAGAACACCCCCCAGAACAGCCGCCAGACCCAAAGCACCACGCGCGTGATCAGCCCATGCCTGCGGGCTGGCCTGCGGCTCGGCGTGCGTTTGGGCGCGGGGTTGCCGGTTGGTTTGCCCGGAGGTTTGCCCGGCGGCTTTTTGGCCGCGCTGGCCGCGTACCGCCGGTCTGCCACGATGGGCCTGCCCTTGCCTGTGGATGCCATCCCTACCCCTTGCCTGCCCGGCTGTCTTTGCAATGCCCGTTCCGGGCTGATTGACCGCCAACTTAACCCGGCCTGCCGGAAATGTGGAGACGCTGACCCAGCCGATTCGGCGACATTGATTGCCTAAATAACGGGCAAACTCCGGAATAAGTGCAAAATTTGTGCAAATCGAAAGTTTCGCCCGGGATTTAAGCCGCCGGAAAGCCACCGTGAACTTGTGCTGCACCTGCGAAATACTCCCCATAGCGCCAAGGGTCGTCTGCAGGCCTGAGGTTTTTCGGGTCTGGCAAGGGAAAGGGGTGCAACGTGAAGCTCATCATTGCGGCAATAAAGCCGTTCAAGCTTGAGGAAGTCCGCGAGGCGCTGACGGCAATTGGCGTGCGCGGAATGATGGTCACCGAGATCAAGGGCTTTGGCCTGCAATCGGGCCACACCGAGATTTACCGCGGCGCGGAATATGCCGTGAATTTTGTGCCGAAGATGCGGTTGGAAATCGTCGTGGCCGACAGCCTCGCGGACCAGGTGGTGGACACGATCACCAAAACCGCCCGCACCGGCAAGATCGGGGACGGCAAGATTTTCGTGATCGACGTAAACCAAGCCGTGCGGGTCCGCACCGGCGAAACCAATGATGATGCACTGTAAGCGTCTGGGGTAGGGGAAGAAGTGAAAATGAAGAATTTGCTCAAGACAGCCGGACTGGCGGCTCTCATGGTAGGTGTGGCAGGCCTGCTTCCAGCGCTGGCGCAGGATGCGGCCGCGACGGCCGCGGCGGCGGCTCCGGCTGCGGCGCCTGCCGTGGCCAATTCCGGCGACACCGCCTGGATGATGGCCTCCAGCGCGCTGGTGCTGTTCATGACGCTGCCCGGTCTGGCCCTGTTCTACGGTGGCCTCGTGCGCAGCAAGAACATGCTGTCGATCCTGATGCAGTGCACGCTGATCACCGCGATGGTCATGGTGATCTGGGTGTTCTGGGGCTATTCGATGGCGTTCGGCGGCGGCCCGTCGCCCTATTTCGGCGGCTTCGGCAAATTGTTCCTGTTCGGCGTCACCAAGGATTCGGTGGCCGGCACTATCCCCGAATATGTCTTCTCGGTGTTCCAGATGACCTTCGCTGTCATCACCCCGGCGCTGATCATCGGCTCGTTCGCCGAGCGGATCAAATTCTCCGCGCTCTTGGTGTTCATCGCACTTTGGTCCACTTTGGTCTACTTCCCGATCGCCCATATGGTGTGGGATTCGACCGGCCTGTTCTTCCTGATGGGTGCGATGGACTTTGCCGGCGGTACCGTGGTGCATATCAACGCCGGGATCGCGGCCCTGGTCGGCTGCCTGGTGATCGGCAAACGGGTTGGCCATGGCAAGGAAAACATGGCCCCGCATTCGATGACGCTCACGATGGTCGGCGCCTCGATCCTGTGGGTCGGCTGGTTCGGCTTCAACGCCGGGTCTGCGCTGGCGGCCAATGGCCTTGCCGGTCTGGCGATGATGAACACTTTCGTGGCCACAGCGGCGGCGATCCTGTCGTGGTCGGCAGTTGAAGGGCTGATCCGTGGCAAAGCCTCGATGCTGGGTGCGGCATCGGGCATGGTGGCAGGTCTGGTGGCGATCACCCCGGCTTGCGGCTTTGTCGGTCCG
>JAYTQA010000417.1:0-2757 GCA_043746955.1 bacterium
CCATACTGCACGCCGCCGAGGTCAACGCGGCGGGGCTGTCGCAGGTGGCATTCATCAACGTGATCTACTGGATCGAGGTCGGCATGTCGTTCCTGGTCCCGTCAACCTCTGGCCTTGCGGTGCTGTCGATGCCGATCCTGGCCCCGGTGGCGGATTTTGCCGGGGTGCATCGGGCGCTGGTGGTGACGGCCTTTGCGACGGCGAGCGGGGTGGTCAACCTGATCACGCCGACCTCGGCGGTGGTCATGGGCGGGCTTGCCATCGGGCGGGTGCCGTATGAGCGCTGGCTGCGCTTCATCTGGCCGCTGCTGGCGGTGCTGACGCTGATCGTGATGGCCGCGCTGAGCCTTGCCGTGCTGGCAGGATAGGACACCCAATGGCCCTGACCTACGGCGTTCATTCCGAAGCGGGCATTTTGCGCCGGGTGATGGTGCATCGGCCCGGGCTGGAACTGGCGCGGCTGACGCCAGAGAACCGCGAGGCATTGCTGTTTGACGATGTGATCTGGGTCAAACAGGCCCGGGTTGAACACATGACCTTCACTGACATGCTGCGGGAGCGTGGCGTAGAGGTGGTGTTCCTGCGCCAGTTGCTGGAGGAAACCCTGCGCGACATGGTGGCGCGCAAATGGCTGTTATCAGCGCGGATCAACCACAATGCGGTGGGCGTCGGTCTGGCGGATGACCTTTTGGCTTATATGATGGAGATGGAGGCCAAGCAGCTGTCCATTCTGCTGATCGGCGGCATGAACCGGGCGGAATTGCCGATCCCGCGCGCCGGGGTGCTGATCCCGACGCTGCGGCCACAGGATTTCGTGCTGGCGCCGTTGCCCAACCACATCTTTACCCGCGACACGACAGCTTGGATTTACGGCGGCGTCACGCTGAACCCGATGCATTGGGCGGCGCGGCGGCTGGAGACGCTGACGCTGGCCGCGATCTACAAGTTTCATCCCGATTTCAAGGATGCCGGTTTTCCGATCTGGTGGGGTGATCCGCTGGTCGACCATGGTGCGGCCACGCTGGAGGGCGGCGATGTCATGCCGATCGGCAACGGGGTGGTGCTGATTGGCATGGGCGAACGGACCACGCCGCAAGCGGTATCGCAGGTCGCGCGTGCGCTGTTTGCAGGCGGTGCGGCCAGCCGCGTCATCGCCTGCCAGTTCCCGCGCAGCCGGTCGGCGATGCATCTGGACACCGTGTTCACCTTTTGCGACCGCGATCTGGTGACGGTGTTTGCCGAGGTGACCGATGCGATGCAGACCTATTCGATCCGCCCGGCCAAGGGTGGCAAGATGGCGATGACCGAAGAAACCCAGCCGTTTCTGGCGGTGATGGCCGAGGCTTTGGGCCTGAAAGCCCTGCGCAGCGTGCCGACCGGTGGCGACGCCTATGAGGCGCAGCGCGAGCAATGGGATGACGCCAATAACCTGTTGTGTATCAGCCCCGGCGTGGTGGTCGGCTATGAACGCAACACCCATTCCAACACCCTGCTGCGCAAGGCCGGGGTCGAGGTGATCACCATCCCGGGGGCCGAATTGGGCCGGGGTCGCGGTGGCTCGCATTGCATGACCTGCCCGCTGATCCGTGACCCGGTCTAGGAGACCAAGATGCCGCTGAACCTGCATGGCCGCAGTTTTCTGAAACTGCTCGACTTCACGCCTGCCGAGGTCCGCTTCCTTTTGCGCCTGGCCGCCAGTCTGAAAGAGGCCAAGGCGGCGGGCACCGAACAGCGGCGGCTGACCGGCAAGAATATCGCGCTGATCTTTGAGAAAGACAGCACGCGCACCAGATCGGGGTTCGAGGTGGCGGCCTATGATCAGGGCGCGCATGTCACCTATATCGGGCCTACGGGCAGCCATATCGGCCACAAGGAAACGATGAAGGACACGGCGCGGGTTTTGGGCCGGTTCTATGACGCCATCGAATACCGTGGCTTTGCCCAAAGCGATGCCGAGACGCTGGCGAAATTCTCTGGCGTGCCGGTTTACAACGGGCTGACCGATGAGTTTCACCCGACACAGGTGCTGGCCGACCTGCTGACGATGCACGAGTTCACCCATAAGCACCTGTCGGACATCACGTTTTGCTTCATGGGCGACACCGGCGGCAATATGGGCGCGTCCTTGATGGCGGGGGCGGCGCTGATCGGCATGGACATTCGCCTGTGTGGCCCGCGCATCCTGTGGCCGGAGGCGGCGCTGCTGGCGGAGTGTCAGCGGATCACCAAAACCAACGGCGGGCAGATCACCTTGACCGAAGATACAGCGGCGGCGGCGACGGGCTGCGACTTTGTCTACAGCGATGTCTGGGTGTCGATGGGCGAGCCGGATACGGTCTGGGCCGACCGGATCAAACTGCTGACGCCGTACCGGGTGACGAGCCAAGTGATGGCCGCGACCGGCAACCCCTATGCCAAGTTCCTGCATTGCCTGCCGGCCTTTCACAACCGCGAAACTGAGGTCGGCGAGGCGACGTTCCAGAAATACGGCATCGACTGCATGGAGGTGACAGAGGAGGTCTTCGAATCCGCCGCCTCGGTGGTGTTCGATCAGGCGGAAAACCGGATGCACACGATCAAGGCGGTGCTGGTCGCCACGATAGGAGCCTGAGGATGCGGATCGTGGTGGCCTTGGGCGGCAATGCCCTGCTGAAACGCGGCGAGCCGATGACCTATGCGGCACAGCGCACCAATGTGCGGATTGCGGCGGTGGCGCTGGCGGATCTGGCACGGGATCATCAGATCGTGGTGGCGCAT
>JAYTQA010000418.1:0-7313 GCA_043746955.1 bacterium
GATAAGGGGAAAGAGGGTTTACCTTTGCCCTCGCGATTTCATTGGACTCTAGAAGGGGGGGATAGGGTTTTTATGAGGCCTGATAATGGGCTGAAGGTCCAGCGGGGAATGTGAGCATGCCGATTGCACTGCAAGTGATTTATCCGATCACGGATGGCACGAAATTCGATTTTGAATACTACGCCAAGACCCACATGCCGATGGTCCGCGCGATCGTCGGACAGTTTATGACCGGTACGACGATCACCAAGGGCCTCGCGTCCGGGCCTAACACGCCGCCCGGATTCCACTTGATCGCCACGCATGTGTTCGCAGACCAGCAAGCGTTAGATGCGGCTATGGCCGTCGCTGGCCCGGTTCTGGCGGACATCGCGAATTTCACCAATGTGCAGCCGCAAATGCTGATCGGTGAGGTGCTTAGCTGATCTGACACTTACCCAAATCCGCCGGGGAAGGTCGCGGGCACAAAAGCCTGCGCCACAAGTCCATATCAGGCGACCGCTTCTGCTGGCTCGCCGCCGAAATGCGCCCAGAACTCATCACGGGCGGTCGTCGTTTAGGGCGGCACCGCCACCCTTGCCTTTCCTGTGCAAACCCGCCTTTGATGCGGGCTAATCCAACAGGAGTCGTCCATGCAAAACCCCGTCCCGTCGTTCACCCATTCCCTGACCGCCATGTCGAAAATTCTCGACAAGGCCGAGGCGCATGCCGAGGCCAAGAAGATGAAGCCGGACGTGATCCCGAACCTGCGGCTGATCGCGGATATGCTGCCGTTCACCCGCCAGATCACCATCGCCTGCGACCATGCCAAGGGGGCCTCTGCCCGGCTGGCTGGCATCGAGGTGCCGTCATTCCCGGACACTGAAACCACGGTGGCAGAACTCAAAGCGCGGATCGCCAAGACCATCGCCTTTATCGCCACGATCCCTGAGACTGCCTTCGAAGCGGCAGAGGCGCGCACCATCGTGGTCAAGGCCGGCCAGCGCGACCTGACCTTTGCCGCTCCGCACTACTACGCAAGCTATGCGGTGCCGAATTTCTACTTCCACTTGTCGACCGCCTATAATATCCTGCGCTGCAACGGGGTTGAGATTGGCAAGACCGACTTCATCAGCGGCTGACCTTCGGACGCTGACCGTTGAAGATCGCCATTCTGCACTGCGGGCAGGCCAAGACGGGCACCAGCTCCTTGCAGCGGTTTCTGGCGGAAAACGCCCCGGTGCTGGCGCAGCATGGCATCCTTGATCCAACACTGACCATGCGCAAGGGGGCCGCTCCGCCCTTGCCGTGGGTCGGCTTTCAGCACAGCCCCGGCCTGATGCAACTGGAGGCACAGGGGCAAAAGGTCGCGCCCAACTCTGACCTCGGGCAGATCACCCGTCAGATCGACACGGTGCCGCATGACGTTCTGATCCTCTCGGCGGAGTATCTGTTCTTCAACCTGTTCTATGCTGGCGCAAACCACCCGGTCACCTTCCTGAAGGACCGCGGCTATCGGCTGGAAAGCATCAGCTATCTGCGCGACCAGCCCGACCGTCTGAATTCTCTTTACGCGCAAAAGTGCAAGACCGGGCAGTGGCAAGGCGGGTTCGACGCGTTTTGCGCGCATCGGCTGCGCAACTCTCGCCATATCCCCGGTGAGGTGTTGCCCATCGTCGCGCGCGGATTGCACAACGACCGGCTGGCTTTTCCGGACCTGAACCCATGGGGCCGCCACACCTTCCGGCCGTTTTCGGCAGAGGTGAAGGCGCGGGGGATCGAGGCCGACTTTCTGGAGACGCTGCGCGAAATCTTGTCCCGCAATGCAGTGGCGCCGGGTCTGACGAAGGCGGTTTGCGATACATTCCACCCCACGGCGCGAAGCAATGACCGGGATGGCACGATCCTTGTGGCGCTGTGCCGCCAGATTGGCAAGATGGTGGTCCGGCGCACCGCGTCACAGGATCGGCAAAGCCGCCAACGGCAGCGTGGCGAACGCGCGGTCTATCCAGCCGCCGTGGCGGCGCTGGAGGCGCTCGGCATTGCCGACCCAAAGTTCAACGGGCTGACCGTGGCCCGCGAAACCTCGCTTCGGCAGGTCTTTGCCAACACCAACGAGATTTTCGCCCGTAAGGTCTGGGGCTGTTCCTGGGCGGAGTTGTTCCCGCCCATCCCGTCTGATCGGCTGATTTCCAACGACCTTGACGAATCGTCCGACCTGCTGCTTGCCGAAAGCTACAAAGAGGCTCTGCCGGTTGCCCGAAAGGAACTGCGCAAGGCGCTCGATGCGATTGCCGAAACCTCTTAGCCGAAGGAGTCAGAGATGGAAAAACCAGCCATCATCGTGATCGACCTGCAGGAGGCTATGCGGGCGGACCGCGACCAAGGCTACCCCTGGGCCAATCCGGATGCACCGGCGACAGCGGGCCGGATCCTCGCGGCGTTTCGGGTGGCGGGCTTGCCGGTCTGGCATGTTCACCACAACGGCGATGATCCGGCGGATGGCTTTCACCCCGATAATCCGCTGGTCGTGGCAATGCCGGAAGTTGCCCCTGTCGTGGGTGAGCCGGTGATCGTCAAACTCGGTTCGTCGGCGTTTATCGGCACCGGGCGGGAGGCGCGCTTGCGGGCGGCCGGGCTGACCCGTCTGGTGATTGTCGGCGGCGAGGCGAATATGTGTGTCGAAAGCACCACAGGGATGGCGGGCAATCTGGGTTTTCAGACCACGGTGGTGGCCGACGCCTTGGTCAACTTTCAACGCACCCTGCGGGACGGCCGGGTGATGCCGCCAGAGGTCGTGCTGGAGATGGCTTTAGCCAACCTGACCTCGTTCGCGCGCATCGTGGATAGTGCGGAACTTCTGGCCGAAATTCGCACCGAAATTCGCACCTAAGGCCCGGTTGCAAGCCCTGCCGCGTCTGTCACCGGCGCGGATCGGTCCTTTGGTTTAGCCGGCGGGGGCCGTCCGATCGCACCAGTGGCGCAGCCTAGGCGACCCGGAGATCTAACGGCCAGATGTCGCGGCTCAGGTCCGGGCGAGGGTTGACCGCGTCCCGCGAGTTCGCAGCGACGACCCGTCCGATGCGCTGCGGCTTTTTGCGCGGGTAAATGCCGTAGCGGTTTAGCGTCCGGTTAACCCTTTGCCGTTAGACCAAAGGCTGCACGAACGGTTGCGGGAAACGGCCATGCTGGACGATCATACCAAAGACACGTCCATTATCTTCAGCATCATCGACCGGATGGACGGGTTTTTGTACCGCTGCCGGAACGACAAGGCCTATTCGATGATGTTCATGGCGGGCGATGTGCGCTTGCTGACCGGGTTTGACGCCACAGCCTTCACCGGGCCGGAGTGCCGGTCTTACACCGGGCTAACTCATCCCGACGACCTGGACGCGGTTTACGCCGCCGTCGACGCGGCCGTTGCCCATCATACCAACTGGAACGTCGATTACCGGATTTGCCGGCCAAATGGCAGCGACGGTTGGGTGCATGAAATCGGTGGCGGGGTCTATGACGGGGCAGAGTTGCTGTATCTGGAGGGCGTGGTGATCGACAGTGACCGCACCCGCCGGGCTGAATTGCACAACCTTGCCATGCTGTCCGCGATTTCCGATAAGGCGCGGCTATTGCTGGGCAACACGGTGCCGATTGTCGAAGTGTTGCGCACCCTGCGGATTCTGGCGATCAACGCCAGGCTTGAGGCGGGGCGCGCAGGGCCCAATGGTGCTGCGTTCGGCTTTGTGGCGAATGAGGTGTCGCGTCTGGCCGAAGAAACCTCGGTCCTTGCGGAGCGGATTGCCACTGTTACCGGCCAGTTGCAGGCTTTGCTGAAAGCGGGCTAGATGGTAAAAGCAGGATGACCCGCGCTAAACTTGAAAGGCCGCCATGATCCGTTTGCTCGCCCTGACAGCGCTTTTGTTCGTCGCCGGATGCGGTGTGCCGTTTGTGCCGCTGATCTGACCGGGCCGGTGATGCCGCACCGGTTTGCCTTGCGGGTCTACTACGAGGACACCGACCTTGCGGGCATTGTCTACTATGCCAATTACCTGAAATTCATCGAACGCGCGCGCAGCGAATGGGTGCGGGCATTGGGGATCAACCAAACCCGAATGCGCGCCGAACAGGGTCTTATTTTCGCCGTCCGCCGGGTTGAAGCGGACTATCTGCGCCCCGCCAAGTTTGACGACAATCTGGTCGTGCAGACCACGGAGCACCGCCACACCGGTGCGCGCATGGTGCTGGACCAAACCGTGCTGCGCAGCGTCGAGGTTCTGTTCACCGCCCGCGTGACCTTGGTTTGTCTGACTGCTACGGGTCAACCCGGGCGTCTGCCCGCCGCGCTCATCGCCGCGCTGTCAGCCTGACCCGGCCTCCAATTCACGCGGCCCAAATATCCCACAGGGGGTCTGGGGGGTGTGAAACCCCCCAGCTTTGGCCAAGCAAATCCCCGCAAGAATTGTTACGGTGGCGGCAACAATGCGCCGTCTGACGCTGTTGTGTTGGCATTCCCCCTTAAATCCCGGTAGATTCGCCGATAGCAGAGGCAAAAGACCTCAAGAAAAAGAGCAGGCGTCATGGATCAGACCACACTTGCGGCCGCGCAGGGGATAGATTTTTCTTTGCTCGCCCTCTTCTTGCGCGCAACCCTGACGGTGAAATTCGTCATGGCCGGGTTGATGCTCATGTCGTTCTGGTCGTGGGCGATCATCATTCAAAAGCACATCCTGTACCGGGCTGCCCGCAAGGAAGCTGCGGTGTTTGACCGCGCCTTCTGGTCAGGGGAACCATTGGATGAACTCTTTGAAAAGATCGGCAGCGCGCCGGAGGGGGCTTCAGAAAAAATCTTCGCCTCGGGCATGTTGGAATGGCGGCGCAGTCACCGGCAGGACGGCGGGCTGATTGCTGGCGCGCAGGCCCGGATTGACCGGGCGATGGATGTGGCGATCAGCCGGGAATCCGGATTTCTGAACAAGGGCTTGAGTTTTCTGGCCACCACAGGTTCCACCGCTCCTTTCATCGGGTTGTTCGGTACGATCTGGGGCATCAAGCACTCGTTCGAGCAAATCGCGATCAGCCAGAACACCAATCTCGCGGTTGTGGCGCCGGGTATCGCCGAGGCGTTGCTGGCGACCGGCATCGGTCTGGTGGCGGCGATCCCGGCGGTGGTGTTCTATAATAAGCTGAACACCGACAGCGAACATGTCCTGGGTGGCTATGAAGCCTTCGCCGACGAATTCGCCACCATCCTGTCGCGCCAGCTGGACGCCTGAGCCATGGGCGCGGGGGTGATCAAATCGGGCGGATCGGGCGGCAGGCGACGCCGCCACCGGGGCCGGGCTGCCGCGATGAGCGAGATCAACGTGACGCCTTTTGTCGACGTGATGCTGGTGCTGCTGATCATCTTCATGGTGGCAGCACCGCTGTTGACGGTTGGCGTGCCGGTCAAACTGCCGGAAACCGCCGCCAATGCGATGCCCACCGAACCGGAACCGCCGCTGACGATCACCCTGACCGCCGATGGCCTTGTTCTGGTGCAGAACACCAAGATCGCCGATGCGGAGCTGATCCCCAAGCTGAAATCTATCGCCGCAGAGCGCAAGTCGGCCAAGGTCTTTGTGCGCGCCGATGGGGCCGTGACCTATGACCGGGTGGCCCAACTGATGGGTGCCCTGAACGCTGGCGGGTTCAACAATATCGGCCTGGTGACCGATCCGGGCGGGCCGAAATTCGGCGGCAGCAACTAGGGCCGGGGCATGAACAAGGGCCTCCTATATTCGGGTGTCGGGCATAGCGGCCTGATCCTGTGGGCGCTGCTGGGCGGCTGGCTGAACCTGGAATCTATGACGCCTGCGGTGCAGGTCGCTCAAGTATCGATCATCACGACGCCTGAGTTTAACGCGCTGCAATCGGCGGCGCCAAAGGTGACCAACACCGCCCCCAAGCCCGCGCCGCAGCCTGCCACGTCCAAGACGCCCAAGACGCCCAAGCCGGATCTGCCGAAACCGGATGCGCCCAAGCCCGACGCCGCCCTGGCCACCCCGCCGAAAAAGCCAGCGACCAAACCGCCGGTCAAGCCAGATCCAACGCCTGCGCCAGACCCCTCGCCGGCGCCGGACCCCGCCACCCCGCAGCCAACACCCGTGACCCCGCCTGCCGCTGCGCCGCAGCCGGTGCCGGTGCCGCCGTCCGACCAAAAGCCCGCGCCGCACCCGGCGGACCGGATCGCTGCGACCCCGGCAGCACCTTCGGATCAACCGAAAACCGCTGATACGCCTGCGCCTGCGCAGACCGACACGCCCAGCCCGGATGCCACACCTGCGCCGGTCAAGCCGCCTGCCGCGCCACCGGCAACTGTGACGGCGGTGACGCCGGATGCCAAACCTGCGCCGGACAACGCCCCGACACTCGCCCCGACCGCCAGCCCGCGGCCGCCATCGCGGCCCAAGGCTGCGGTCCAGTCTGCGGACCAGCCTGCCCACACCACCGCACCGGCCGCCGCTCCGTCGGCCATCGCCGCGGCGCTTGCCACCGCCACCGCCGCTGCGCCGCCTGCCTCGGCCTCGGCCTCGGCTTCGGCCTCGGCCACAACCACGGCTACCGCCGCCAAGCCTTCGCAAACTGGCACCGGGGGCACCGGCGATCAGGCGTTGGGGCCGACCCTGAATTCGGGCGAGATGGACAACCTCCACCACTCCATCGCCCAAAAGTGGAACATCGGAGCATTGTCGACCGAAGCCGCCAAAGTGATCATCGTGGTGGATGTGACGCTAACCCAAGATCAGAAGCCGCAGGCCATCAAGATGCTATCTTTCACCGGCGGCTCGGATGCGGCGGCGCAACTGGCATTTACCGCCGCCCGGAGTGCAATTTACCGAGCAGCCGCCGAAGGGCTGAACCTGCCCGCTGACAAATACGACAACTGGAAAGACCTTGAAATCACCTTTGACCCCAGCACAGGCCGACTGCGTTAGCTACCCCCCCGGACTGACTGTAAACCGGACTGACCCGTAAAGAGGACCGCATGACCGCACGCCATCCCTTTAGCCTTTTGGCCCTTGCCGCCTTGTGCCTGACCTTAGGTCTGGCCGCCCCTTCTATGGCCAAGGTGAAGATTACCATTGACGATCCGGTGATCGAACCCTTGCCCTATGCGGTGCCCGATTTTGTCGCGGAAAGCGGCGGGGCCACCCAACTGGCCCATGACATCGCCCGCGTGGTGGCCGACGACCTGACCGGCACCGGGCTGTTCCGCGAAATCCCCTCGACCGCCTTTATCAGCGGGGTCGCCAGTTTTGATGCGCCGGTGGCCTACAAGGATTGGCAGGCGATCA
>JAYTQA010000419.1:0-7283 GCA_043746955.1 bacterium
TTTGTCCAAGAGCGCCAGGTCCAGCAGCCACTCGCCCGGATAGTCGACAATATCGACATGGAGCAGCCGAGGCCCGCTCAACCCGGCCAGAAACCCGCCCAGAAACCCACGTCCGCGCACCCGAAACGACAACCGCAACTCCGACACCGCCCGGGTCGATTGTGGCCAGCGCGGATCATCGCCGGTCATCGCGGCCAGATGATCCTCGAAGGCGAAACGCGGCAGCGTCATGTCGGGCTGCGGTTGCAGGTAAACCGCCTCGATCCGGCCCTGCGCGGTCAGTTGCGGCATCCGGCCCCGCGCCAGCAAATTGGCGACAAGGTTGGTGATGAACACGGTCTTGCCGGCCCGTGACAGCCCGGTCACCCCCAACCGGATCACCGGCGCGGGCAAGGCCGCAGCCTCGATCCCGCGCCAGACATCCTCCACCAGATCAGAAACGCCCAAAACCTGCTCCCGCCCAACCAGCCCCTACATAAGCATGCCGCCGACCAAAAGTAGCCCCCGGTTGCGCAAGCCCCGCCAAGCCGCTATTGCGCCCCTAAACCCCTTCATCTGTCCCACAATATCCCACGGGGGGTTCGGGGGGTGTGAAACCCCCCGGCTTAGGCCCGCACCAAATGCCCCGCTTTGCCTTCAAGATCGAATACGACGGCACGCCGTTCCAGGGTTGGCAGCGCCAGGCCCAAGGTCAGCCCACGGTGCAACAAGCCGTCGAAGCTGCCCTGTCAAGGCTGCAACCCGCCCGCCACACCCTTGCCGCCGCCGGTCGCACCGATGCCGGTGTCCATGGCTCGGGTCAGGTAGCGCACGTCGACCTCGCCCGCGACTGGGCGCCGTTCCGGCTGTCCGAAGCGCTGAACCACCATCTGCGCCCGCATCCGGTGGCCATCACCGCCTGCGCGCAAGTGCCCGATGACTTTCACGCCCGCTTTTCCGCCATCGAGCGGCGCTACAGCTACCGCATTCTGGCCCGCCGCGCGCCCCCGGTGCTGGACCGGGGCCGGGTCTGGCATGTGGTGAACCCGCTGGATCTGGATGCCATGCGGCAAGCGGCCAACTATCTGATCGGAAACCACGATTTCACCACGTTCCGGTCCAGCCTCTGCCAGGCCAACAGCCCGGTCAAGACGCTGGACGCGGTCAGCATCACCGCGCACGCCACCCCATCCGGCACCGAATACCATTTCGAGCTGGCCGCCCGGTCGTTCCTGCACAACCAGGTCCGCTCGATCGTAGGCTCGCTGGTCCGGGTCGGGGTCGGCGCTTGGCTGCCGTCCCGGATCGCCGAGGCGCTTAATGCCCGCGACCGCGCCGCCTGCGGCACCGTGGCCCCGCCGCAAGGCCTGTGCTTGACAGAGGTCAGGTATGTGGTCGATCCTTTCGGTTAAGGTTTAATTCTATCCGCAGACCGCCCCGACGCATTTCAAGGCCGTGTTTGCCCGCCTTTTCCCGCAGGCGTTTCCTGCATCCCAAGACCGGAGCCCCGGAAACGGGGGCATCAGAATGACTGACCTCAGCGCAGCCCGCCCGCCCCCTGCAAGCGCGTTTCTGCCCAAAATCGTCACCGTGCTGCGCGAGGGCTATCACCTGCCCGACCTGCGCGCCGATGCTTTGGCAGGCCTTACCGTCGCCATCGTGGCGCTGCCCCTGGCGATGGCCATCGCCATCGCGTCAGGTGTCGGCCCCGAGCGAGGCTTGTTCACCGCCATCGTCGGCGGCTTTCTCGTCTCGCTGTTGGGCGGGTCGCGCTATCAGATCGGTGGACCGGCAGGGGCCTTCATCGTGCTGGTCTCGGCTTGCGTGACAAACATCGGCGTGCCGGGGCTGCTACTGGCGACCTTGCTATCGGGGATTTTCCTGACCGCCGCCGGGGTGCTGAAACTCGGGTCGTATGTCAAATACATCCCCTACCCGGTCACCCTTGGCTTCACCGCAGGCATCGCCGTCATCATTTTTGCCAGCCAGATCAAAGACCTGTTCGGCCTGCACCTAACCACCGAACCCGCAGCCTTCCTGCCGAAGATTGCGGCTTTGTGGGCCGCCCACGCAACCTTCGGCCCACCCGCCGCCATCGTGGCGCTGGCGACCATCACCATGATCACCGGCATCAAACACGTCGCCCCGCGCCTGCCCAACCTGCTGATTGCGGTCACTGCGGCCTCCCTCGCGGTCGCCCTGTTCCACCTGCCGGTCGAAACCATCCACGACCGTTTCGGCGACCTGCCCCGCAGACCCCCAGCCCCCAGTCTGCCCACCCTCAACCTGCCTGCACTGATCGCGGCCCTGCCCTATGCCCTCAGCTTCACCCTGTTGGGAGCCATAGAATCTCTGCTTTCCGCCGTGGTCGCCGATGGGATGAGCGGCGCACGCCACCGCTCCAACGCCGAACTGGTGGCACAAGGTCTGGCCAATGTGGGTGCTGCCCTGTTCGGCGGTTTCTGCGTCACCGGCACCATCGCCCGCACCGCCACCAACGTCCGCGCCGGATCGCGCGGCCCGGTGTCCGGCATGCTGCACGCCGTCTTCCTGCTGGCCTTCCTGCTGGTGGCCGCCCCGCTGGCAGGCCGCATTCCTCTTGCAGCCCTTGCCGGAGTGTTGGCCGTCGTCGCTTGGAACATGGCCGAAAAGGCAGAGATCTGGGCCATCGCCAGCACCTCGCGTGCCGATGCGGTGGTGATCGTCACCACCTTCGCCCTCGTCGTCTTCCGCGACCTCACCGAGGGCATCGTGGCGGGTTTCGCCCTCTCGGGCCTCGTCTTTGTGCACCGCATGTCGCAATCCGCCGCGATTGAAACGGCAGACCTTACCCCACGCCCCGACCGTGTGGTCGTCCGCCTTACCGGCCCATATTTCTTCGGTGCCGCCGCCCAAACCAGCGCCGCCCTCGACCTTATCGCCGACCACCCCCGCCACTTCGTGCTCGATCTTGCCGCCCTCGACTACCTCGACAGTTCCGGTGCCCGCGCGCTACGGCTTCTCGCCCACCGCATTCACCGCAAGGGCGGCCAGATGGTCCTGTTGGCCGTCCGCCCCGATCAGCGCCGGATACTTGAGAAAGCCGGGTTGCACCCCCCCTATGCCCGCTATATCGCCACGCTGGAGGCTTTGGACCTGCCCTAACTCAACCTGTCGCGGCAGGATTGGGGCTGTCGCGTCGTAAAAGTTGCGATAGACATGGCGGCAGAACACCATCTGCGGGCCTGTCGCTGATTACCGGCGCTTTGCATAAAGCTGGCCCATCCAACGGAGGACCACATGCCGGATCGCGCGCCCACCCTCTACGCCGCCACTGCGGATTTCACCGCAAAAGCCCATGTGACACCGGCGGGCTATGCCACCCGCTATGCGGCATCTCTGGCCGACCCCGACACGTTCTGGGGCGCTGAAGGCCGGCGGATCGACTGGATCAAGCCTTACACCCGCGTCAAGAACACCAGTTTCAAGCGCGGTGAGGTGTCGATCAAATGGTACGAGGATGGCACGACCAACGTCTCGGCCAACTGCATCGACCGCCACATGATCACCCGCGCCCATCAGCCGGCAATCATCTGGGAGCCGGATGATCCGGCGACCCCGGTCCGCCACATCACGTATGCCCAACTGCTGGAGCAAACCTGCCGCCTCGCCAACGTGTTGAAATCCCATGGGGTTTCCAAGGGCGACCGGGTGGTGATCTATATGCCGATGATCCCGGAGGCCGCCTATGCCATGCTGGCCTGCACCAGGATCGGTGCGATCCATTCGGTGGTGTTCGGCGGCTTCTCCGCCGACGCTTTGGCCAACCGGATCAACGATTCGGCGGCCAAGCTGGTGATCACCGCCGATTTCGGCCTGCGCGCGGGCAAAAAGACGCCGCTGAAAGCCAACGCCGATCAGGCCCTGCTGCACTGCAAGGACAGTGTCGAATGCCTGGTCGTCAAGCACACCGGCGATGCGACCCACTGGACCACCGGCCGCGATTTCGACCTCAAGGCCGAGATGGCAAGCGCCGCGCCCTACTGCCCCTATGCCGAGGTTGGGGCCGAAGACCCGCTGTTCATCCTCTATACCTCCGGCTCGACCGGCAAGCCCAAGGGCGTCGTTCACACCACCGGCGGCTATCTGGTCTATGCCGCGATGACCCATGAGATGACCTTCGATTACCGTGCCGGCGATGTGTTCTGGTGCACCGCCGATGTCGGCTGGGTCACCGGGCACAGCTATATCCTCTATGGCCCGCTCGCCAACGGTGCCACCACGCTGATGTTCGAAGGGGTGCCGACCTATCCGGATGCCGGTCGGTTCTGGCAGGTCATCGCCAAGCACAAAGTCACCCAGTTCTACACCGCGCCGACCGCAATCCGCAGCCTGATGGCGCTCGGGCCGGAGTGGGTGGAAAAGCACGACCTGTCCTCCCTCCGCCTGCTGGGTTCGGTGGGCGAGCCGATCAACCCCGAGGCGTGGAACTGGTATTTCACCCATGTCGGCAAGCGCCAATGTCCGGTGGTCGACACGTTCTGGCAGACCGAAACCGGCGGCCATATCATCACGCCCTTGCCCGGTGCCATCCCGCAAAAGCCCGGCTCCGCCACCCTGCCGTTCTTTGGCGTCAAGCCCGAGGTGCTGGACCCCGCCACCGGCCATGTCCTGTCCGCTACCGCCACCGAAGGCGTCCTTTGCATCGCCGACAGTTGGCCCGGCCAGATGCGCACCCTATGGGGCGATCACAAACGCTTCGAGGAGGCCTATTTCGCCCAATACCCCGGCTATTATTTCACCGGCGACGGCTGCAGGCGCGATGCCGACGGCTATTACTGGATCACCGGGCGGGTCGATGATGTGCTCAACGTCTCCGGCCACCGCTTGGGCAGTGCCGAGGTTGAAAGCGCTCTGGTCGCCCACCCCAAAGTTGCCGAAAGCGCCGTGGTCGGCTACCCGCACGACATCAAAGGCCAGGGTATCTACGCCTATGTGACCCTGATGAAAGGCGTCGAGCCGTCCGAGGCGTTGCGCCGCGAACTGGTCAAATGGGTCCGAACCGAGATCGGCCCGATCGCCGCCCCCGACCTGATCCAATGGGCGCCCGGCCTGCCCAAAACCCGCAGCGGCAAAATCATGCGCAGAATTCTGCGCAAAATTGCCGAAAATGACTATGCTACGCTTGGCGATACTTCGACCCTCGCCGATCCGTCGGTCGTCGAGGATCTGATCGCCAACCGGATGAACCGGGGTTCCTAGATCCCGGGCTAGGCTGGCCCCGGACCGTCCGGGGTGGCAAGTGAGCTGGCGCACCAGCGCCAGTCGTGGACGCCGGCATCAGATCGGCATCAGGGGGAGAGACACTTTGGCCAATATCACGGCAGACGGCGGCGCGCGCTCGCGTCCGATGACGGCGGAAGAAAGGAAAGTGATCATCGCTTCCTCGGCCGGCACGATTTTCGAATGGTATGATTTCTACCTGTACGGCTCGCTTGCCGCGATCATCGGGGCGCAGTTCTTCACCGCTTTCCCCGAAGCCACCCGCAACATCTTTGCGCTTCTGGCCTTTGCCGCCGGCTTCATCGTGCGCCCGTTCGGAGCACTGGTGTTCGGCTCGCTCGGCGACCTCGTCGGCCGGAAATACACCTTCCTGATCACCATCACCATCATGGGCACCTCGACCTTTCTGGTGGGCGTCCTGCCCAGCTACTCAACCTGGGGGGCCGCCGCCCCGATCTGCCTGATTGCGCTGCGGCTGTTGCAGGGCCTCGCACTTGGCGGTGAATACGGCGGTGCGGCGGTCTATGTCGCCGAACACGCCCCGGCCAACCGGCGCGGCTATTACACCTCGTTCATCCAGACCACCGCCACCATCGGCCTCTTGTTGTCGCTGATCGTGATCCTGCTGATCACCGGCTACGTCAACGGCCACTACGCGCCGATCCCGCAAATGGCCGCCGATGGCAAAGCCCTCTTGGATGCCAAGGGTGCCCCGGTCACGCTGGACGCTTTCAAGTCGTGGGGCTGGCGGATCCCCTTCATCCTGTCTTTCGTGCTGCTGGTCATGTCGCTCTACATTCGCAGCCAGTTGAGCGAGAGCCCGGCCTTCCAGAAGCTGAAAGACGAAGGCACCTCGTCCAAAGCCCCGATGCGCGAAGCCTTCGGCCAATGGAAAAACGCCAAAATCGCGCTGATCGCTTTGTTCGGCCTGACCATGGGCCAGGCGGTGGTCTGGTACTCCGGCCAGTTCTACGCGCTGTTCTTCATCCAGAACGTCGTCAAGGTCGACTTCTTTTCGGCCAACGTGTTCGTGGCATGGTCGCTGATCCTTGGCACCGGCGGCTTTCTGATCTTCGGCGCGCTGTCAGACCGGATCGGCCGCAAACCGATCATCCTGGCCGGCTGTCTCTTGGCGGTGATCACCTACTTTCCGGTGTTCAAGTTGCTGACCGCTACCGCCAACCCCGCCCTTTACGCGGCCCAGCAAACCCCGGTGGTGGTCAGTGCCGATCCGGCAAACTGTTCGTTCCAGTTCAACCCGGTCGGCACCGCCAAGTTCACCACGTCCTGCGACATCATCAAGGCGTCGCTGGGGGCGAGTGCGTCTGGCTATGCGGTGAACTCGACCACGGTTGATGCCCCCGCAGGCACCATCGCCTCGATCAAGGTCGGTGCTACGACGATTGAAGCCTATGACGGCACCGCAAGTGCCAAGGCGCTCAAGGATGCGACCGCAGCACTGGAAACCGCCAAGGCCGGCACCGACCAGACCGCCACTGACGCCGCCCAGAAGGCGCTGGACGTGGCCAAGGCGGTCAAGCCGAGCTTCGACAAGGCGCTGAAAGATGCCTTGGTCGCGGCTGGCTATCCGGTTCCGGGCGCTGAAAACCTGACCGTGGCCAAGGCCAACGGCTTTTTTGACATCTTCACCAGCCAGAAGATCACGATCATCCTGATCATGACCTATCTGATCGTGCTGGTGACGATGGTTTACGGCCCGATTGCCGCCATGCTGGTCGAGATGTTCCCGACCCGGATCCGCTATTCCGGCCTGTCGCTGCCCTATCACATCGGCAACGGCTGGTTCGGCGGCCTGCTGCCCGCCACCGCTTTCGCCATCTCGGCCCAGACCGGCAACATCTATTCGGGCCTGTGGTACGCGATCATCGTGGCGGGGCTGACGGTCGTGATCGGCGCAATCTTCGTGCCGAACGGCACCCAGCACAAGTCGATCTTCGCCGAGGATTGAGCCGAGGGGTTGAGGAAAAGGCAGGCCGGGGATCACCGCCCCGGCCTGATCGAAAGAGCCCCGGGATTGCCCA
>JAYTQA010000420.1:0-2737 GCA_043746955.1 bacterium
AACAACAGCTTCAGCGTCGGTTCATAGGCGAGATGCCGGTTGGCCACCATCCAGAGGCTGCCATCCGGGGCCAAACCGCGATGGGCGGCGCGGATGAAGCCAAGCCCCAACCCCTCATCCGGGGCGCGGGCATTGTGGAACGGCGGGTTCATCACCACGGCATTCCACGGGCGTTCGGGGCGAAATGTCAGTGCATCGGCCCAGTGAAACACGGCATGGGGGTCGGTCACGTTCAGGCGGGCGCAGTCGAGTGCGACCCGCTCCGCCTCCACCACATCCAGCCGCCTGACACCGGGGCGTTGCAGAATGGCGCGGGAAAGGTAGCCCCAACCCGCGCCCAAGTCGGCCACGCGCGCCGGCAGATCGGCGGGCAAAGCGGCGGAGAGAAGTGCGGAGCCTTTGTCCGGCCCATCCGCCGAAAACACACCGGGGCGGGTGATAAAGCCATCAAAGCGGGTGTCAGCCGCAGCCCACCCTGCGGGCACCGGGGCTGTCACAAAGCTTACAAACTTGCCGTGAGCTTTGGAAACCACCTCGCCCAGAATGAACCCCGCGCCGCGTAAGTCTTTGACAGCGCTGTCAAACCCATCGGTCTTTTGCCCGTCAATCGCCAGTGACCCGACCGGCCCCACCAATGCCACCGCCTGCGCCAGCATCGCTTGGGCCTCGGACCGCGACCGGGGCAGACAGATCAGGGCCGCCGTAAATCCCTTACCCTCCACCCGGTAGCCCTGGCCTGCAAAGTAATCCTGATCAGGGCGAAAGCCTGTCAGCACCACGACCCGGCTGGCCGGCAAGGCCTGCAGATCATCGCCAGCCCGGGGCCGCAAAACCGCAATATCACCGGCAGGCGGCAAAATCCATGCGCCGCTGTCCAGCGCCATGTGCAGACGGGCCGCCCTCATAACCTGCGGCTATTCCTTTTCCATCGTGCATTGCAAGGGATGCTGGTGTCTGCGGGCGAAATCCATCACCTGCGCCACCTTGGTTTCCGCCACCTCGAACGAAAACACTGCCACCACCGCCAGACCCTTTTTATGCACGGTCAGCATGATTTCAAAGGCTTGCGCATGGTCGAGGCCAAAGAACCGCTCCAGCACATGCACCACAAACTCCATCGGCGTGTAGTCGTCGTTCAGCAACATCACCTTGTACAGCGGCGGGCGTTCGGTCTTGGCCTTGGGCTTGGTCAGGACCGACGTGTCCTGACCCGGACCTTTGGGCCCGTCAGACATCATGTCAGGATAAGCGGTCAAAACCAAACTCCGGTGCCAAACGGGGTGCGCACCCCAGATATCCGCAATATAGATCATTTTGGGCCGCATGAAAGGCCCCGTCCGCGTCATGGGTTAAGGACAAGCGATGATCACCACGATTGGCTTTGATGCCGATGACACGCTTTGGCAGAACGAGAGGTTCTTTCACCTGACCCAAGCGCGGTTTGCCGAACTTTTGTCTGACGCCGACCCGGGGCATTTGGCCGCCAGGCTGGAGGCGGCCGAGCGGCGCAACTTAGGCCATTATGGCTTTGGTATCAAAGGCTTCATGTTGTCGATGATCGAGACGGCAATCGAGGTGACAGAGGGCCGGGTTCCAGCCTCTGTCATCGCCGAGATTTTGGCGACCGGGCGCGACATGCTGGCGCATCCAGTCGATCTTTTGCCCGGTGCGCAGGAAGCGGTCACGGCTTTGGCCGCCGAACATCGCGTGGTTCTGATCACCAAGGGCGACCTTCTGGATCAGGAACGCAAACTGGCCCAATCCGGCCTTGGCGATTTGTTTCACGGTGTGGAAATCGTATCCCACAAAACGCCTGACACTTACCGCGCAGCTTTTGCCCGGCACGGCACCGGGGCCGACCAAGCCCTCATGGTGGGAAATTCGCTGAAATCCGACGTTTTGCCGGCGTTGCAGGCCGGGGCATGGGGGGTTTATGTGCCACATCACCTGACTTGGGCGCTGGAGCACGCCGATCCGCCGGAAAATGCGGCACGATATCGCCTCCTGCCCAACCTTGGCGCATTGCCCGCGTTGGTGCAGCACCTGCATGGCGTACCATAGGTTGTGATAGCCTTGTCGGCTTTCTACCAAATCTGCCATCCGAAACCAAAGTGAGACACTTAAGAACCTCTGCGAAACCTATGGAAACAAAGGGGTATTCGCGATTGACAGCCCGTGTTACGCTGATTTCAACGATAATAGCGAAACCCCGGAATAACCGAGGGCGCTGGCAGTGACGAGGCAGGCAAGGTGGCACGGGGTTTGGCGGATCATGTCCGCGATCTGTTTTTAACGCTGGTCATTGGCGTCATCGCCAATATCCTGCTGGGCTTTCCCGCAGCGGCGGTTCCGACCGCGCTCTACCTGATGGATGCGCGAACCGGCGAGACGCTCTTCGCCTCCAACGCGGATACGCCGCTGCCGCCCGCCTCGCTGACCAAGATGATGACACTTTACATCACCTTTCAGGAGATCGAGGCCGGGCATGTCAGCCTGGATACCATGATCACCGTATCGACCAATGCGGCCAATCAGGCGCCGTCGCGGTTGGGTCTGGTGGTCGGGCAAAAAATCGCGCTGCGCTATCTGATCCGGGCCGCAGCGGTGAAATCGGCCAATGATGCGGCGGCGGCGATTGGCGATTACTTTGCCGGATCACCCGAAAAATGGGGTGCCCGGATGACCGCCACCGCGCGGTCCCTGGGGATGACCCATTCCACCTTCAAGAACGCCAACG
>JAYTQA010000421.1:0-17939 GCA_043746955.1 bacterium
CCCGCCGCGATCTGGCGCTTGCGCAGGTCAGCCCCGGTGAACATCGGCGCCTCGGGCACCTCGCGCAATACGGCGTTCAGATCGACAATCTTCTCGATCCAGTCGCCATAGGGCTGGGCAGAGGCCAGCTTGTTCTTCAACTCCACATCGTGGAACAACCGGCCTTCGACCATATCGACCGCAATCATCTGCCCCGGCCCCAAGGCGCCCTTCTCGCGCACCGTCGCCTCATCGACCGGCACCATCCCGGCTTCCGAGCCTGCAATCAGCAGCCCATCCCCGGTGACCACATAGCGCATCGGCCGCAGACCGTTGCGGTCCAGCCCGCCGCACACCCAACGCCCATCGGTCATAGCCAAAGCCGCCGGGCCATCCCACGGCTCGATCACCGAATTGCAATAGGAATACATATCCGCCCAGGCTTTGGGCATGTTGGTGGTGGTCTTGCTCCACGCCTCCGGCACCAGCATGGACTTGGCCATCGGCGCACTCCGCCCCGACCTGACCAGCACCTCAAACACCGCGTCCAGCGCACCGGAATCCGAAGTCCCACCCGGAATGATCGGCTTGATATCTTCCGCCATGTCGCCAAAAGCGCTGGAGGCCATGCGGATCTCATGGCTTTTCATCCAGTTGACGTTGCCTTTCAGCGTGTTGATCTCACCATTATGCGCCAACATGCGGAACGGTTGGGCCAGCCACCACTGCGGAAACGTGTTGGTCGAATAGCGCTGGTGATAGATCGCAAAGGCACTTTCAAACCGTTCATCCATCAGGTCCGGGTAAAACGTCGCCACCTGCTCGGCCAGCATCATCCCCTTATAGATGATGCTGCGGCACGACAGGCTGCACAGATACAACCCCTGGATCCCCGCCGCATTCGCCGCCTTCTCGATCCGGCGGCGAATAATGTACAATTCCCGCTCAAACTGCTCGGCATCCGCGCCATTCTCGCAGCGGATCAGAATCTGCTCAATCTCGGGCCGCGTCGCCAAGGCCTTGTCGCCCAAGACCGAGATATCCGACGGCACATGCCGCCAGCCATAGATATAATGGCCCATCCGCAGCACTTCGGTCTCGACAATCGTGCGGCAGCACTCCTGCGCGCCAAAGTCGGTGCGCGGCAAAAACACCTGGCCGACCGCGATCAGCTTGGCCATATCCGGCTCATGCCCGGTCCGCCGCACCTGATCGTGGAAGAACTTCACCGGAATCTGGACATGGATGCCCGCACCGTCGCCGGTCTTGCCATCCGCATCGACAGCACCCCGGTGAAACACCGCCTTCAGTGCCGAAATCCCGCTTTCCACGACTTGCCGCGACGGCTTGCCGGAAATCGCCACCACCAGACCCACGCCGCACGACGCATGCTCATCCTCGGTCTTGTAGAGGCTATTGGCGTCCATCCACGCCCGCTTGGCTTCCTCACCGGCAACCCAGGCTTCATCATATTGCGTCATGGTCACGACCCTCCTGCGGGCTGGCCATGTGACTGCGGCAAAGCCAGCTCAGACATCTGATCACTGCATTCAAACAGCGGCACCGTAGCGCCAAACCCCGGCTTGCCCGGATCAATGAACTTCACCGGCGCATTGTCCGAACCGGTCCAGTTGCCATCGGTGTCTTCCCATTCCGAATGCCCGGAAAAGAACGTGCGCCACTTCGCCGAGATATACTCATGCCCCTTCGAATGGCGCATCACTTTGCCTTTGGCGTCGGTCTGGGTGTATTCGTATTCGGTCTGTTGCAGGGTCACGCCGTCAATCACGGCGGTAGCCCCGGTCAGCTTGTCATAGCCCTTGATCGTCGAATGTTCGCCGTCATCCCTCGAAAGCGCAAAGTCAAACGTGTCCAACCCGGTGGCCAGCAGGTCCGAGAAGGAGGCCGGGTCATTGGGCGCCGGGTCCATCACTTCCTTGGTGGTCGGGTTGAACTGGTAGCTTTCCAGCCATTGCGCGTCCCGGTCGATCTTGGACAGAAAGAACGCCCCGCCGGCATCATAATCGGCCCGCCACTGGTCGCCGGTATGGTCGCCATCGCAGGTGTAAAAGTGCGAAACGATGCAGCCGCGCGATTGCACGGTCAGATGGGCGGTGCAGCCCTTCGGCGGCGTGAAGCTGCCGGCAAAGGCCGGGACCGCCAGAAACATCAGGGGAAGGGCAAGGCACTTCATGCAGGAACTCCTTCAGGCATCATCGGTGTGGCCAACGGGCGCGGGTTTTCTGGCAGGCCCAGATTTTTTAACAGACCCGGGTTGTCCAGAAGGCTGAGGCTTCCGCCACAAAAGCCGGGTTTGGTCTTGTCAAATTCAGGCGTGCCGGGCAGCGCTATCGCCATCGGCTTGTGAGGGGTTTTATCCGGCTGGTAGAATGTCCCAGCGGTTTCTTCGCCTGCCAGATACACCCCGAGGCTTGGCACCAGATAGGCCCTGCTGGTGCTGATGGTTGGGCCCATCGGCTGCGGCAGATCAATGGCGACATGCGCGGTAAAGACCATCAGGTTCTGGCCGTTCAGCACCGCCGTCTCGCCGGTCGCGGACACGGTGATCTTTTGCCCGGCGGGCTTTTTCGCGCCCAGCATCGTGACCGAGCCGTTAGCCTTAAAAACCCCGTGTCCGGTCTTGATCACCTCGGCGATCGAGGTTTCCACCAAAGATGGCGTGTTGGTGCGGATCAGATAGCTACCCTGCGCATCGCCGGCCACCACCATGCCGCCATTCGCGGTGTCGACCTCAAACGAGTTAAGCCCCTCAGCGGTATAGGATTCCTCCCGCACCAGCGGCGATGCCAGCCCTTTGACGGCGGGGCAGGTATATAGAACTGCCACCTCGCAATCCAGATATTGCACCGTGGCGATGTGCTGGCAGGCCGCGTCGCGGTGCACAAGGTCGGCATTGGCCGCAGCAGCCATTGTGGGCAGACCCGCGAGCAGGCCCAGCAGAACAGTTGTACGCATCGCCGCTTTCCTTCAAATGGGTCAGGGTGTCTGACCAAGCCCGTTTTTACCATCCCTGGTGTCTTCCGTTTTGTCTTCACCCAAGCAAGACAAAACCAAGACGCGTTCAAGACAGCCAGCCAAGACAGCGCTACTCTGCCGCAACCGCCGCCGGTTGAGCCAGATAGGTCAGCATCGCATCGGCAGCTTCGCGCCCATCGCGGATCGCCCAAACCACGAGGCTCGCCCCCCGCACGATGTCGCCCGCCGCATAAACTCCGGGCAAATTGGTCGCATGGCTGCGGAAATCCGCCTTGATCGTACCCCAGCGGGTGACGCCCAGTTCCGGCACGCCCCACAGCTTGGGCAGGTCTTCCGGCTCAAACCCCAAGGCCTGCACGACCAATTCCGCCGGTTCGGTATAATCGGCATCCTCGATCGCTTCGGGCATCTGCCGCCCGCTGCTGTCCGGAGCACCCAGACGCATCTTTTGCACGATCACGCCATCCACGACCATGCCGCCGCTGAAGCCTTTCGGCGCCGAAAGCCAAACGAAATCCACGCCTTCTTCCTCGGCATTCTGCACCTCGCGCTGCGACCCCGGCATGTTCGCGCGGTCGCGCCGATACAGACACTTGACCGAGGTTGCGCCCTGCCTGACCGCCGTGCGCACGCAATCCATCGCGGTATCGCCGCCGCCGATCACCACCACCCGCTTGCCCGCCGCATTCAACTCCCCTGAGTCAAACTCTGCGACATCATCGCCAAAGCCCTTGCGGTTGCTGGCGGTCAGATAATCCAGCGCCTTCACGATCCCCTTGGCTCCAACGCCGGGTGCCTGAAGCTCGCGCGTCTGGTAAACCCCGGTCGCGATCAGCACCGTATCGTGGCGGCCCCGGATGGCATCAAACGACAGATCCTCGCCCACCGCACAGTTGAGCACAAAGCTGACCCCGGCCACCTCCAACTGTGCGATCCGCTGCATAACCACCGGTTTTTCCAACTTAAATCCGGGTATCCCATAGGTCAGCAGGCCGCCCGCGCGGTCATAGCGGTCATAGATCGTGACCTGCACGCCCGCCCTGCGCAGCACATCGGCCGCAGCCAAACCGCCAGGCCCAGCGCCAATAATGCCCACCGACTCCGCCCGCTCGACGCCGGGTTTGATCGGCTGAACCCAGCCATTCTCCCAAGCCAGATCGGTCAGATACTTCTCAACGGACCCGATGGTCACCGTGCCATGGCCCGATTGTTCAATCACACAATTGCCCTCACACAGCCGATCCTGCGGACAGATTCGCCCGCAAATCTCGGGGAAAGTGTTGGTGGCCTGGCTAAGCTCATAAGCCTCGCGCAACCGCCCCTCGGCCGTCAGGCGCAGCCAATCGGGAATGTTGTTGTGCAAGGGGCAATGGGTCTGGCAATAGGGCACGCCGCACTGGCTGCACCGGCTGGCCTGCTCCGCCGCCTTGTCCACCGCGAACTGGCGATAAATCTCGTGGAAATCCTCCGCCCGTAGATTGGCCGGACGCTTCTCGGGCGTCTCCTTGCCCAAACTCACGAATTTCAGCATCCGTTGCACGGCCATCGACCCATCTCCCACCGAAAACTTCGGGTCCAGCTTGATACCTTGAGTTGCAGCGGAATAAAAGTCATCAATGCTGACCTATAAAAGACTTTTTCGGAACTATTTTGCCGATCAAAGCGAAATGCGCGAAAACTAGGTCAGTATTTGATACCTAAATAGCTAGTAGCCGGCGAACAACGCGGCCAATGCTGCCCCGCCGACGATGATTCGCCACCAGCCGAACAAAGCATAGCCCTTGGTCGACACATACCCGAGCATCCAGCGCACCACGATCAACCCCGAAATCCCAGCCACCACAAACCCCACACCCATCGAGGTCAGCGCCGAAAAGTCCAACTCGTGGCGTGATTTGAACAGGTCAAACGCCACGGCACCCATCATGGTCGGCAACGACAGAAAGAACGAAAACTCCGCTGCCGCCCGTTTGCTGACGCCCAGCATCAAAGCACCGACAATCGTAGCCCCCGACCGCGAAACCCCCGGAACCAGCGACAAGCACTGAAAAAACCCGATCGCCAACGACTTGCCAAACGGCACGGCAGAAGCGTCATCCACCACAGGCGGTGGGGCCATCCGGTCGACAAACACCAAGATGATGCCCCCCAAGACCAGCATGATGGCAATCAGCTTGGGCGTCTCGAACAACACAGCCTTGATGTAATCGTGCAGCAAGGCACCCAAAACCAACGACGGCAGAAATGCGATCAGCACCGAAACGATGAACCGCGTCGAGGCCGGGTCACTGAACGCGGTGGCAAAGACATGGACCAACTTGACGCGGTACAAAGCGGCAATCGCCAAAATTGGCCCAAGCTGAATGGCAACCTCCAGCGTTTTTGACCCCGCCAGCCCCAGAAAATGCGCAATCAGCAACATATGTCCGGTGGAGGAGACCGGGATGAACTCGGTCAGCCCCTCCACCACACCCAGAAGTGCTGCAACCCACATGTCATGCATCAGATCCGCCCTTGTGCAGGTTTTTGGCCGAATCGCGGATGGCGGCAAATTGCCCCGCCGCTCGGTAGCGCCACAGATATTCCGGGATCACAGCGGCGAAATTCGTAGCCTCTATCCCCAGATCAGCCAGAGTTTTGGCCCCAGCTGACACGACATTATCCTGCTGCAACTGACGGACCTGATCCATGGTGATGATCTTGTTGGGAAACAGCCCCAAGGTCACGGCGGAGGCAAACCCCAAGCCGCCGCCCATGACCGAGCCCACCCAGAACGGCAGATTGATCACCAGACGCCGGCGCTGCACCACGGCAAGCATCTGATCAATCAGGGCTTTCAGCGTCATCGCATCCGGCCCGCCGAGTTCATAAAGGCCCGAAGCCTGCCCCAGCACACCCTTCACGGCGGCGGCGGCGACATCCTCGACATAGACCGGCTGGAACCGCGTCATGCCGCCCACCAAGGGCAGGATCGGCCCGATCCGGCTCATCGCGGCAAAGCGGTTGAAAAAGCCGTCCTCATTGCCGAAAATCACCGAAGGCCGCAAAATCATGGCGTTAGGGAAGGCCGCCCGCACCGCAGCCTCGCCCTGCCCCTTGGACTGCGCGTAGTGCGATGCCGCCTCAACGTCAGCCCCAATCGCCGAGATATGCACCAAAGCGCCAGCCCCTGCCGCCGTAGCCAACCGCGCAATCCGCCCGGCCCCCACGGCCTGCACGGCAGAAAAGTTGTTGGCCCCACCGGCATCAAAGGTGCCGACACAGTTCACCGCCGCGTCCGCCCCGATCAGCGCATTGGCGACCGACGCATCATCCCGGATGTTGCAGAAAATCGGTTCCACCTGGCCAACCGCGCCATAGCCGCGCACGAAAATCGCCTCGTTCGGACGCCGCACTGCCACCCGCACCCGCCACCCCTGTTGCGCCATCCGCCGCGCAATATAGCGGCCGACAAATCCGGAACCGCCAAAGATCGTGACCAGCTTGCTCATGAGGCCCTCGTGACTGCGGCGCTCGATTGGGGCGCGGAACCTAAGTTGAATACAGGCCCCAAGTTCTGCCAGCAAGACCTAAGGCAGCGGCGAAATTTTGCGGCGCCCCGGTTGACACCCTGGATGGCCAAGGCTAAACCCCGCCGCACGATCTCGCCCGGATGGCGGAATTGGTAGACGCGCTGGTTTCAGGTACCAGTGTTGCAAGACGTGGAGGTTCGAGTCCTCTTCCGGGCACCATCACATTGAAAAAGCCGCGCTATCCTATCGGATGCGCGGCTTTTAAACTTCTCCCCATGGCCGATCAAGACCGGCCCTTGCGAAGCCGCCGGTCATCCACGACACCGATCTGTTTTCCCTAACCTGCCGTAGGCGAGCGTGGTCAAAGTTTGCGCCTTTCCTACATGATTTATTAACTCTCTTCGTGACTACTGCTCTATTAGATCAGGCGAAATGGGGCATATCATGATGCATGACACAGCAGTGATCAAAGCACTTCGGTCACTCATCGACTATACAGCGCGCGAAGACCCGCGAAAGACCAGCAGCGCCTTGATGGACGCGCTGCAAGATGTGTCGCACCGGCTCGAACGCGAAACCCCGACCCAACCCGAAAGCGACGCAGTCGTCGTGGATGCCATGCGCCGGACTGTCAAGATCAACGGCAAGGTGATCCGGCCGTCCTGCGCCCAGTTTGAGATTTGCCGCTATCTTTCCAGTTGGCCCGGGGCTGTCAGATCCCGCGTTCAGATCATGGACGCCGCCGGCATCGGGCTCGAGGTGTCAGATACGGCGATCCGGGACCACGTCAAACGCCTGCGCGCGCTGGGCGTCTCTGCGATCCGCACCGCGCAAGGGGTAGGCTATTATTGGGCAGAATAAGGCTGCATCAGAATGATGACTTGCCGACGACGTCTAAACCCGCACACCGTCAGGACTTTGCGAGGTGCGGCGGCAAACCGGCAAACAAACACTGGCAAACCATTTCTGTTACTGTCAAAAATCGCCTGCATCGGCCGCACTGCCCTACCGAGCGCGACCCCACACCGCCCAAAGCATCAGGCGGATTCCCCATGCAGCAGGCAAGCTGCATCAGGCCGCGACAAAACCAACTGCGCAATCTCTGGTGGCTTGATGGAATACAGGATGCGCTTACCCTGCCGATGGGGTTTGACAAAACCGCGAGTCCGCAGCCAGGGTCAAAAACAGCGATCGGGCTGGCTGCGAGGCCCGTTGGATTAGACTAACGCTTCAACGCTCCGCCGCCCGTCCATCAGGCAACCCAGAATGTCCAGACGGCCCTCTTGCCCCAGAACCGTTTAAAAATGCCACGGCGCGCGGCAAAGTGTCTTGCGCGTCACTGGGGTCAAATCGGCCTGGGGCTCTGATCGGCATCGCGGGCTGTCCCGACAGCTTGTCACGCCGATGGGCAAATATTCTAAACCGTAAATCTGGGTCAGCTCAGTTGCATCGGGCCGTCAGGCACCGGCATCCCGCCAGCAACGGCGCCCCAGACCGATTGGTCGAAGTTCACAATCGCCCCGGTCATCAGCCCGGCATCGTCGGAGACCAGAAAGTTCACCGCGCGCGCGGCCTCATCCGGGTCAACCAAACGGCCAAAAGGCAGGCGCGCCTGCGCCTTCGCCTCCCACGCCGGGTCCTCTTTGATCTGCAATTCGCGCTCGTGGTCGGACGACATCCAGCCGACATTCAACTGGTTCACCCGGATGCGATTGGCCATGACCGAAAAGGCAGTGTTCGCGGTCAACGTGGTCAGCGCCCCTTTGGAGGCGCAATAGGCGTTGATGAACGGCTGACCGGAAAGGGCCGAAATCGAGCCGATATTGCAGATAGCACCGGCAACGCCATCGCGGATCATCAGCTTGATCGCTTCTTGCATGAGGAAGTATGGGCCGCGCACATTGGTGTTGAAAATCCGGTCAAACAGCTCGGGCGAAGTGTCCAGAATCGTGCCCCGGTCAGTTGACGCTCCGGCATTCACCAGCACATCGAGGCGGCCGAACTTGCGGTCGGTTTCGGCAATCACATGGCGGCAGTCATCAACCAACGCGAAATCGGCGGGAATGAAGTAAGCTGGGGTGCCATAATCGGCGGTCAGCGATTTGGCCACCATTTCCCCGCGCTGCAAATTACGGCCGGTGATCACAACCCCCGCAGCCCCCGCAGCGGCCAACCGCCGCGCAATCGCAGCCCCCAAGCCTTGAGTGGCACCTGTCACAACGCAGATCTTGCGATCCATCCGGTTCATGTCGCCCCCCATGCCACGCTCGCCCAGACCTTAGCCCGCTTGGCACGGCATCGCCAGCAGGACTGATGGACTGACGAACAACCATCATTGACGATCAGCCCTGCTTGACAGCAGGGGTCTTTCGCCTGTTCCCAATGGTCAGGAAACGGGGGCTAGCATGACCAAACCAAAACTACGTATCGGCCTGATCGGCACCGGCTTTATGGGCAAGGCCCACGCGTTCGGTTTTGCCAGCGCCCCCCGCGTCTTTGACTTGCCCTATGATCTGGAATTGGTCACCGTGGCGGATGTGGCCGAGGCAAGTGCCGCAACCGCAGCGCGGGCCCTTGGCTTTGCCGGGCACACGACAGATTGGCGGCAGATCGTCGCGGACAAAAGTATCAACTTAGTCTCGATCACGGTGCCGAATGCCCTGCACAAGGTCATGGCGCTGGCGGCGATTGCGGCGGGCAAACACGTCTATTGCGAAAAACCGCTCGCCCCTATGGCGGTTGATGCGCTGGAAATGGCGCTCGCAGCCGAGGCTGCCGGTGTGAAGACCCAGGTCGGTTTCAACTACCTCTGCAACCCCATGCTGCGTCTGGCGCGTGAGATGATTGCGGGGGGCGAGTTGGGCGAAATCCGTGGCTATCGCGGCATTCATGCCGAAGATTACATGGTGGATGCGCAAAATCCCTGGGCCTTCCGCCACGATCCGGCAGGCGGTGGTGCGCTGGCTGACATCGGCTCTCACGCGCTGGCGACGGCGGAGTTTCTGATTGGCCCGATCACCCGAGTCATGGGGGATTGTGTCACTGTTATCGCCAAGCGCCCCGATGGCAAGGGTGCGACGAAGCCGGTTGAGGTTGACGATATCGGCCGCGCTTTTCTGCGCTTTGCCAATGGCGCGAGCGGTTCGATCGAGGGCAATTGGATCTCCACCGGGCGCAAGATGCAGCATGATTTTGAAGTGTATGGCACACAAGGCTCGCTGGCTTTCAGTCAGGAGCACTTCAACGTTCTGCACTTCTTTTCAACTTCGGACGCAAAGGGCCGTCAAGGCTTCCGCCGGATCGAGGCCGGCCCGGATCACGCGCCTTACGGCCAGTTTTGTGTCGCCGCAGGCCATCAACTGGGCTTCAACGACCTGAAAGCGATTGAGGTTGCTGGCTTTATTAGCGCCATCGCGGGTACCTCGGCAGAGCCGTTTAACTTCCGCAAAGGGCTACACATCCAGTCACTGGTTGAAACGATCCAGCGGTCCAGCATTGAAGGGCGCTGGCTGGACGTGGCCTAAACGCTGCTCTCGCGGATCAGCAATTCGGGCGAAATCCGGATCAGAGCGGGCGTCTCTTGGCGTCCGTCCAGAACCTTCAGAATCAACGCGGCCGTCAGGATGCCGATCTGGCGGGGGAACGGGTTTATCGTCGAAAGCGCCGGAAATGAGACGGATGCAATCTCGTAATCGCCAAAGCCGCCCAGGCTGATTTGCCCCGGCACTGCGACGCCATGCCGCTGGCATTCGGTCAACGCGCCGAAGGCCGAAAGGTCGGACACGCAGATCACAGCTTGGGTGTCGGGCATGGTCTGGATCAGCCGCGCCATCGCATTTGCCCCTTCGCGCATCGAAATCGGCGGCTGACCGGCGGCGATCAACCGATCCGTGGGCAGCCGATGCGCCTGCATAGCGGCGACAAACCCCAGACGCCGGTCAGCGCCGCGGGTGTCCCGCCCGACATCGCCGCCAATGAAAGCGATCCGGGTCAAGCCCTTGGCCACAAAATGATCCACCATGCCGCGAACTGCGTCGGCATTGGAAAACCCAACGACATGGCCAATCGGTTGCTCGGGCAGGTCCCACGTCTCAATCACCGGCAAACCCGCGCTGGCCAGAAGCTTGCGTGATCTGTCACTGTGCTTGCCCCCCGTGACCACAATCGCCGCCGGTCGCCTGCGCAGAAACTGCTCGATCAGCCGTTCTTCCTCGGCCACGTCGTAACCAGTTGAGCCGAGCAAAATCTGCAGGCCGCGCGACTTCAACCCCTCCGTCAGCCCGCGCACCGTGTCGGCAAAGTTGGCGTTGTTGATCGACGGAACCGTCACCGCCACAAAGTCGCTTTTCTGCGACCTGAGGTTGGACGCGGTGGCATCAAACAGATACCCCAACGCCTCTGCCGCCTGCAAAATCGCCTCGCGCCGCGCCCCACTCACCGACGCGTCGAGCTTGAAGGCCCGGCTGACGGTCATCGGCGACACCCCCGCCACCCGCGCCACATCAGCCATCGTCGGCGGCTTTCGGGCAGTCATAGAGCCAGTTTCCGCAGGATATCCTCGATGATGCCTGTCACCGGTTGATCAATACCGACTTCGATCGCCTCGCCCGGCTCCGGCGGTTCCAGTGCGGCAAACTGGCTGTCGAGCAGGGCTAGCGGCATGTAATGGCCGGTCCGCTGGGCTAATCGCCCGGCAATCAAGTCACGGCTGCCTTCCAGATATACGAACGTCACCGCACCCTTGGCCTCGCCACAAATTCTGTCTCGGTATGTCCGTTTTAGGGCCGAACAGGCAACGATCACGGGAGCTTCCTTGGCCAAAACCAGTCCCACTTGGTCCAGCCAAGGCCAGCGGTCCGCATCGGTCAGCGGCGTTCCTGCCCGCATTTTGGCCACGTTTGCCGCCGGATGCAGGGTGTCGCCGTCGCGGTAGAGTATGCCCAACCGCCCCGCGAGCGCTTTCCCAACCGAGGTTTTGCCACAGCCGGAGACACCCATGACGACGATCCTCAGTGTCATAGTGAGGCCGTAATTCCGCCGTCGACATACAAAATATGACCGTTAACAAAAGTTGACGCATCGGATGCCAAAAAAATCGCAGCCCCGATCAACTCTTCAACATTGCCCCAGCGCCCAGCAGGTGTTCGCTTTTCCAGCCATGCGGAAAACACTGGATCAGAGACTAGTGCAGCATTTAGGGGTGTATCAAAATACCCTGGCGCTATCGCATTGCAGTTCAGCCCATACTTCGCCCAATCGGTTGCCATGCCCTTTGTCAGGTTCCCGACCGCGCCTTTGGTCGCAGTGTAAGGCGCAATCGACGGGCGCGCCAAAGCTGTCTGCACGCTGGCGATATTGATGATCTTGCCGCGCTTTCGGCTGATCATATGCCGCGCCACCGCTTGGCCCACATTGAAAACGCTGGCGATGTTGGTCTGTAGCAGGCGCTCAAACGCCTCAGCCGGAAAATCTTCGAGCGGGGCGCGGTGCTGCATCCCGGCATTGTTGATCAGGATGTCGATCGGCCCAAAATCGGCCTCGAACTGGTCAATAGCGGCGCGGACTTCACCATGCTTTGTCGCATCAAAGGCGAGGGTCTGCGCGCCGTCAATCTGGCGCGCGGCCTGGGTTAACTTGGCCAAATCGCGCCCGTTCAGCACAACAACAGCCCCCGCCGCCGCGAGCCCTTTGGCCAGTGCAAAGCCAATGCCCTGCGACGACCCGGTGATCAGCGCACGCCGCCCGGTAAGATCGAACAGTTGGATGCTCATTTCACCCCCTTTTGGCCCTCGACAGCCTTGTTTCCGATGTTTATGTTATCGATAACAACTCCTGTCAAGCCGCCAGACTGAGGGCTCCAAATGACCAAACCGCATGTGCTGCAGCTGGTGACCTACCCGGAATGGGATCAGAGGCCGCTGGACGCCGCGTTTACGCTTCACCGCTACTATGCCGCCCAGAACAAAGGTTCATTTTTGGCCAGCGTCGGGCCTGATATTCGCGCTATCGCCACCAACGGTGGGCTCGGCGTTTCGGCTGAAGTTATCGCTGCTTGCCCTAGGCTTGAGGTGATCTGCATCTACGGCGTGGGTTTTGACGCAGTTGATCTGGCGGCCTGTACGGCGCGCGGCATCAAAGTGACGAACACGCCGGACGTTTTGACCGACGATTGCGCCGATCTAGCGGTTGGCATGGTAATTGCGCTTGCCCGTGGGATGGTAAAGGCCGAAGCTTGGGCGCGCTCAGGTGAATGGACCAAAAGCAGCTTTCCCCTGCAACGCCGCGTGACGGGAATGAAGGCCGGAATCCTCGGTTTGGGCCGGATTGGGCTCGAAGTCGCCAAGCGGCTGCAGGGATTTGGCATGGACATCGCTTACTCCGCCCGAAGCCGGAAAAACGCACCCTACACCTATATCGCAGACCCTGTGGCGCTGGCGGAGCGGTCTGACCTGCTGATTGTGACTGCGCTGGCCAATGCTGAAACGCGCCACATCGTGAACGCCAAAGTGATTGCGGCACTCGGGCCAGAGGGCCTCCTGGTCAATATCTCCCGCGCGTCGAATATAGACGAAACCGCCTTGTTAGAGGCATTGGAGGCCCGTCAGCTTGGCGGCGCTGCCCTTGATGTCTTTGAAGGTGAGCCAAAGCTGAACCCGCGTTTCCTTGCCCTGCCTAATGTCCTGCTGCAACCGCACCACGCCTCGGGCACTGTGGAAACCCGCAGAGCGATGGGCCAGTTGATGCGCGACAATCTTACCGCGCATTTTGCGGGCAAACCGCTGTTAACTCCCGTGGTCTAGATGAAATCCATCGTCATACACGCCGCTCACGACCTGCGAATTGAAGATCAGCTACCCGAAACCCCGGGCCCTGGTCAGCTTGGCCTGCGTCTGGCGACCGGGGGGGTTTGTGGATCAGACCTGCACTACTATAACCACGGCGGTTTTGGTGCGGTACGGCTGCGCGAGCCGATGGTTTTGGGGCACGAGGTGTCGGCCTATGTGGATGCCATCGGCCCCGGTGTCACCGATTTTATCCAAGGCCAACTCGTCGCTGTCTCACCCAGCCGGCCCTGCAATGCCTGCCGGTATTGTCTGGAGGGGCTGCCAAATCAGTGTCTGCAAATGCGGTTTTATGGCTCAGCGATGCCCTTTCCGCACATTCAGGGCGCCTTTCGCGAATATCTTGTCGCCGATGCCAGCCAATGCGTCGATGCGACCGGACTGACGCCGGGCGAAGCTGCGATGGCCGAGCCTCTTGCCGTTACCCTGCACGCCACCGCTCGTGCAGGCGGTATGCTGGGCAGGCGCGTTCTGGTCACCGGTTGTGGGCCAATTGGCGCGCTGGCGATCCTGTCGGCGCGCCGGGCGGGTGCGTCAGAAATCGTCGCGGTTGACCTGTCGGACTTCACCTTAGCTATTGCTGCAAAGGTCGGTGCGGACCGCGTCATCAACACCAACAAAAACCCTGAGGCTATGGCACAATACACCGCCGACAAAGGCCATTTCGATGTGCTTTACGAATGCTCCGGTGCCGGTGCAGCACTTGCGGCTGGTATCGCAGCCTTGCGCCCGCGTGGCGTGATCCTGCAACTGGGCCTTGGCGGCGACATGACCCTGCCCATGATGGCAATCACCGCGAAAGAGCTGGACCTGCGCGGCTCTTTCCGCTTCCACGCGGAATTCGCCGTGGGCATTAAACTGATGCAGCAGAGCCTGATTGATGTGAAACCGCTGATCACCCACACCGTCCCGCTGGCCTTGGCGGAGGATGCCTTCAAAATCGCGTCTGACCGTGCCCAGGCCATGAAGACGCAGATTGTGTTTTCGACCTGACGGTTGCGCTAATCCGTTTCTTCAGGGACCAGCCGCGCGGCAATCACCGTCACATCTTGCACAGCTTCGCCTATCGATCTTGCAACCAAAGCTTCTGCCACTTGCTTGCTGATTTGCGTGGTTGGCACCGCCGGAGGGGTCAATCGGCGCAGTAGGACCGACGCCGCCGCCATCCCGCCAAAGCCAACAATTCCCATGTCTTCGGGCACCCGGATGCCGCGATTTTGGCAATAGGTTAGGCCACCGATTGCCATCTCGTGATGGTGAAAATACACGACGTCCAAATCGGGTCGCCGGGTCAAAAGCGTTAATTGCCGATAATAACCAGCGTAAAATCCCAAGCAATCGAGCAGAATCTCACGGTCGACAACTTGAAGGCCCGCGCGCGTGAACGCAGCGCCAAAATCGTCCATCCCCGATTGGCCGGTTAGATCAGATCGCGACAAAGCACCGAAAAAACCGGCTCCGTGACAGCCTTTTCGCATCAGAAACGCTCTGCCCGCCACGCTAGACTTGGCTCCCGGTCATCTTCAACATTCCGGCCAGTTTGGCGATTTCCGGGAGATTGCCTTTGCCCTTGCAATCCATTTCGCTCCCCTCCAGGGCCAAATTGTTATCGATAACTTTTCCGCTTGACAACCTGGTCGTGTCAGGGAAAACTTGCCTAGGTTAACGGTAAACTGCCACAGAAGCAGCCTAAATTTTGGCCATCCCGGGGAGGAGACCATCCGTGCAACCGTCGCCGGACGGCCTGTTCTTCGACCGTGTCGTCAAAAGTTTTGGCGGCACGCGGGCGCTGAAGGGCGTCTCGCTGAAAGTTGGCCGGGGTGAGGTTGTAGCACTGCTGGGCGAAAATGGCGCAGGAAAGTCCACGCTGATCAAGGTTTTGGGCGGCATTCATCGCCCCGATCAAGGTGGCGTTTTCATCGACGGTGTCGCTTATGCTCATGAAGCTGGTCGTGCGGGCGGCCAAAAGGTCGCCTTTATTCATCAGGACCTTGGCCTGATCGAATGGATGAGTGTGGCGGAGAATATCGCGATGGCCCTGGGCTATGCCAAAAAGGGGCTGCGGATCGACTGGACCGCGACCGAGGGCAGGGCCGACCGCGCCCTAAAGCTGGTTGAAGCGGAGTTTCCTGCAACGGCTCGCGTCTCAAGCCTGACACGGACCCAAAAATCCCTCGTCGCCATAGCCCGCGCTTTGGCCGCCGAGTGCGATTATCTGGTGTTGGATGAACCAACTGCCAGTCTGCCGGCAGATGAGGTGGAGCGGCTGTTTTCTGCCCTGCGTCCGCTAAAATTGCGGGGAGTAGGCATGATTTATGTCAGCCACCGTTTGGATGAAATCTTTCAGATTGCTGACCGCGTGGCCGTCCTGCGCGATGGTCAGTTGGTCGGCATGCGCCCGATCGAACATACTTCGTCCGAAGAACTGGTCAGCCTGATCGTTGGCCGCAAAACGCGCGAGATCAACCGACCTCCGGTTCAGGATGGGCCGGCTATTCTGCAGGTGGAGCGGCTCGCCACGCCCGCCGTTGGTCCGGTCAGCTTTGACATCAAGCGCGGCGAACTTCTGGGCCTCGCCGGTCTGCGCGGGGCAGGGCATGAGGATATTGGTCGCGCCCTGTTCGGCGTGACTGCACATGGCGGGCGGGTCACTTTGGACGGCACGGAACCGGACCTGACCAATGCGCATTCGGCGATGCGGTCGGGCATCGGTCTTGTTGCGCGTGACCGGGTTGGCGAAAGTGTCGCCGCCGGCCTGACGATCCGGGAGAATGTCTTCCTCAACCCCTCTGCTGCCGGTCGCAAACTGCTGTCGTTCCTTTCAGCGCGGCGCGAAGACCAGATGGCCCGTGCCATTGGAAAACGTGTTGGCCTGTCGCCCAATGACCCAACTCTGAGCATTGAGGCATTGTCTGGCGGCAACCAGCAAAAGGTCGTGGTAGGGCGCTGGCTGGACACTGGCCGCCGCTTGCTTGTCACGGAAGACCCCACCGCAGGCGTCGATGTCGGTGCGAAGGCCGAGATTTATCATCTGCTCTATCAAGCGCTTGCCTCTGGCATGGGGGTACTCGTCGTCTCCACCGATTTCGAGGAAATCGCTGCCATCTGTCACCGCGCCATCGTGTTTTCCCGCGGGCTTCCCGTGGCGGAGTTGACCGGCGTTGGTCTGTCCACCGAATCCCTGATCCAGGCCGCTTCGGCCGGTGAAGCTGCCTGAGGTCGCGATGCCCGGAATAAACTCCCACGCCGTTGAACCCACCAAGGACGAGCTGAAGGGCCTGTCCGCCGTCGAAAAGGCCATCCGCATGGGCCCGACCTATGGCCTCGTCCTACTGATGTTCGGCCTTTTGATCCTGTTCTCGCTGCTGCTACCAAACACATTCCCGACCATGTTGAACTTGCGGGCGATTCTGTCGGACAAGGCGATTATCGCGTTGCTGTCTTTGGCCGCAATGGTGCCGATGGTGGCGGGTCGCATCGACCTGACCGTCGGCTACGGCATCGTGCTGTGGCACATTCTTGCCATCAGTTTGCAAACGATGTTCAACATCCCATGGCCGGTCGTCGTGTTGATCATCCTCGCGTTGGGTGTTCTGACTGGCGCTCTGAACGGCATTCTGGTGGAGGTCGCCCGCATCGACAGCTTCATCGCCACGCTCGGGACCGGGACGATCCTTTACGCGCTGGCCCTCTGGCACACGGGCGGCAGGCAAATGGTTGGCCAACTGCCCGACGGCTTTTACAAACTCTCCGGCACTTTCATCTTTGGTCTGCCGATCACCGCCTACTATGTCGTCGTCATCACATTCGCTTTGTGGCTGATCCTCGAATATACGCCGGTTGGCCGCTACCTTTACGCAATCGGTGCGAACCAACGCGCTGCCGAGCTGAACGGTATCCCGACCCGCAAGTTCGTGATCGGCGCTTTCGTTACTTCAGGCACTTTGACCGCCTTGGCAGGGGTTTTGCTGGCGTCAAAACTGCGGATCGGGCAGGCGTCGGTTGGGCTGGAGTTCCTGCTGCCAGCCCTCGTCGGGGCCTTCCTGGGCTCGACCACCATCAAGCCCGGACGGGTCAACGTCTGGGGCACCATCGTTGGCGTGATGATCCTCGCCATCGGCATTTCTGGCATTCAACAATTCGGCGGCAGCTTCTGGGTGGAGCCTATGTTCAACGGCACCACCCTGCTGATCGCCATCGGCATCGCCGGCTACGCGCAACGCAAGAAGGGCGCGAAGTCTAGATAATCAGTATCAATGGGAGGACACCGTGCTGAACAGAAGAACCTTTACCGTCTCGCTACTGGCCCTTATCGCCGCAGTACCGGCTTTTGCCGATGCGATCGGCGACGCCAAGGCCTATGTGGCGAAATATGCTACCAAGGTTACCGCTTGGGATGGCCCGACCACGGGACCGAAAGCCGCTGAGGCCAAAAAGATCGTGGTGCTGGCGGGTGACATGAAGAACGGCGGCATACTCGGCGTCGTGAACGGCATCACTGAGGCTGCGGCCAAGATCGGCTGGACGGTGACCACACTGGACGGAGCAGGCTCCGTCCAGAGCCGCGCTGCCATTTTCGGGCAGGCGCTGGCGCTGAAAGCCGATGGCA
>JAYTQA010000422.1:0-17903 GCA_043746955.1 bacterium
TCCGTTCCCCGCATGATCACCCTCGCAAACGCCACAGAAAGAGTGAATCATGTTCCTCAAACCGCGTCGAGGGCCCAGTTTTTCAGCAGCCTGTTAGAACCTTTGCAAAGGGCAAGCCGCGCGATCCGGCCTTGCCCAGTGTCCGGATACGACCGGATGCCGTCAGTAGTTAAAGGCCGGAACCCGTCGGTCGCCGTCGGTCTCCAGCGTGGTTTGCACCGCCTTCTTCACGGCGCTTGCCATCATCTCGATGCTCATCGACGGCATCTCGACAAAGGGATAGACCTGCTGCGCCACGAAGCCGGGATGGGCGGGCACATGGATAAAGCCAGCCCGGGTTTTCAGGCCCTTCTCTTCGATCAGATGCAGCACCGTGTACATCATCTGGTTGCACAGATAGGTCGATGGAGAGTTGGAAACCTTGGCCGGGATGCCGCTTTCGCGCAGCGCGGCAGCAATCGCCTTAACCGGCAACGTGGCCATCTGTGCGGCCGGTCCGTTGGCGAACACCGGCTCGCCGCCATACTGTTTGCCAACATTGTCGGGGATCGGGAAGTCCATCACGTTGGCGGCAATCCGTTCAACCGCATCACCGCCAGGCCGGGGGCGACACCGAGGCTGATCCAGATATCGGGTTTGAGGTGATCCAGATGTTTGGCCACAATCTCGGCCAGCTTGTCGGAATCGACCGGCAGCTGAACGGTCGTCAGATCGCCCGGCAGGTCGTTTGCGGTGCGCAATTGGGCCAGAACCTCCAGCGTGGGGTTTTCCGTACCGTGGGCGAACGGCTCGAATCCGGTGATGACAATTCTTGGCGAGGCGGTCATGACAATTCCCCTTGGTGGTCGGAGTGCGACAGAAAACAGGCAACCTCGTGCCGGTCGGATACATCGGCCAGCGTCGGCCGCGCAGTCAGACAGCGGTCAAAACGCATCGGGCACCGGGGGGCAAAGGCGCAGGCAGCTTCGGCGGGAACCCCCACCGCGTCGCCCTCAATCAGGCCGAGGTTCTCGATTCGCATCCGCCGTGGATCGGCGATCGGGATCGCCCGCAGCAACGCTTTGGTATACGGGTGGCTCGGCGTCTGGCACACCACCGACGCCGGTCCAATCTCGACAATCCGGCCCAGATACATCACTGCGACCCGGTCGCAGATCCGCTTGATCACCCCGAGGTCGTGCGAAATGAAGATGTAGGACAAGCCGAACTTCTGCTGCAGATCGAGGATCAGCTTAAGCACCTGCGCGCGGATCGACACGTCAAGTGCCGACACCGCCTCGTCGAAAACGATGATCTCGGGCCGCAGCACAAGCGCACGCGCAATGGCGATCCGCTGACACTGGCCTCCGGAAAACTCGTGCGGATAGCGCTCTTCATCGTCCGCTCGCAGCCCGACCAGTTCCAGAAGGCGCCGTGCCTCGGCGCGACGCTCGGCGGCGGTGCCAAGCCCCTGCAAGCGCATCGGTTCGGTGATGTTCACGCCCACCGTCATGCGCGGGTTCAGTGATGACAGCGCATCCTGAAACACGATCTGGATACGCCGCCGCATGCGACGTTTTTGCGGGGTGGGGGCGTTAATGAAATCGACACCATCAATTGCCACTTTGCCGCGATCAGCATCGAGCAAGGCAAGGATCAGGCGTGAAAGGGTTGATTTTCCACAGCCGCTTTCACCGACAAGCCCCAGCGTTTCGCCACGAGCCAAATCAAAGCCCACGTCAGCCACGGCATTGACCGCCCGTCCGCCAGACCGCGAACCCCGCGCCGCGAAAGATTTCGTCAGCCCGCTGACCTGCATGACCACATGTGGCATGACCACATCTGGCGTGACCACCTCAGGCATCACCCCGCCAGGCATCACCGCGTCAGACATCGGCGGTTTCCCTCTCGACCAGCAGGCAGGCCACGTCATGCGTCGGCGACACGGCATGCAGCGCGGGATCGTTGCGCAGGCAGATGTCCTGCGCCATCGCGCAGCGCGGGGCGAAGCGGCAGCCCTTGGGCGGATCGGTCAGATCAGGGGCCATCCCCATGATGGGTTCCAGCGGCACAGACCGGTCATCCTCGAACCCCGCAATACAGGATAGCAGCGCTTTGGTGTAGGGATGCCGGGGCGCGTGGAACAGCGTATCGACATCCGCATGTTCAACGATCCGGCCTGCGTACATCACCATCACGCTATCAGCCATCGCAGCGACGACGCCCAGATCATGGGTGATCAAAAGCATCGACGCCTGCATTTCCTGTTGCAGGTCATGCAGAAGGCGCAAGATCTTCGCCTGGACCGTCACGTCCAGCGCGGTCGTGGGCTCGTCGGCGATGATGATACCGGGGGCACAACTGATCGCCGCCGCAATCAAAACCCGCTGCCGCATTCCGCCACTGAAATGGTGCGGATAATCGTTGATCCGCTGCGCCGCATCGGTGACGCCCACCCGCACCAACAGAGCTATTGCCCGCTTTTCGGCCTCGGCAAAACTCATCTCGTGATGGGCAAGGATCGTTTCAGAGATCTGGCGACCGATGGTCAGCGCAGGGTTCAGCGAGGTCAGCGGATCCTGGAACACCATCGCGATCTGCGCGCCGCGCACATCCTCCATCATGCGGTCGGTCATCGTCAGCAGATCGCGGCCGTCGAGCAGTACTTTCCCGGCAATGATCCGCCCCGGTGCTTCGATCAGCCGCATCAGCGACAGGGCGGTCGCGGATTTGCCGGACCCCGACTCGCCAACCAGCGCCAGTGTGCGGCCGGGGGTCAACTCGAAACTGACGCCATCGACCACGGTTGCACCAGCGCGGTCGCTGCCGAAGCGTGTGGTCAGATTCTCGACGACAAGGCGGGGTGCGGAGGTATCGGTCATCGGCGGATCGTCCGGGGATCAAGCGCGTCGCGGATGCCATCGCCGACGAAATTGAACGCCAGCGACACCACGAGAATCAGGATGCCGGGCAGCACCGTGACATGCGGGGCCTTGCGCAGAACCACACGGCCCTCGGCCACCATCGCACCCCAGTCCGCCGTCGGTGGCTGCACGCCGAGGCCCAGAAAGCTAAGGCCCGACCCGACGACGATCATCAATCCCATCAGTGTCGTTGCATAGACGACGACCGGGCTGAACACGTTGGGTAAAACATAGCGCATCAGGATCGTGAGGGAAGATCCGCCAGCGGCACGCGCCGCCTCGATGAACGGCATGGGCAGCACGCCGTCCGTCGCGGTGCGGGCGAGGCGCGCGAAATAGGGGATCAGCACGACAGTGATCGCGATCACCTCGGTCAGTACCCCGGGGCGCATGGCGCCCGCGATCGCGATGGCGAGCAGGACCATCGGAAAGGCAAAGATCACGTCGAGGCACCGCATGATGATCTGATCCGCAATCCCACGGAAGAACCCGGCGAGCATGCCGAGCGCCAGGCCGATCATCCCCGCCACAATTGTGGGCACCACACCGACGATCAGCGACACGCGGCCGCCGTAAAGCAGGCGCGCCAGCATGTCGCGTCCCTGTTGATCGGTCCCGAGCAGGTGGCCGGGCGTGCCCATCGGCGCATAACGGGCAAGATTGTCCGCCTCGGCAGCGGTGTAGGCGGATAGAACCGGCGCAAGGATCACCGCCACGGTGACGGCCAGCAGAAACAGCGTGGCGACCAGTGCCCCTCGGTCGCGTGTGAAGGATTTCAGCCGCCAGTGGCGGCGAGCCAATGCCGGTAACGGCGCTGCTGCTGCGGTTCCGGCCAAGGGAGCGGAGACCTTCGTCAAATGCGGCGACCCCGGCATTGTCATGTTTCACGCAACCTTGGGTCGAGCATCGCGTTGATCGCGTCGACCGCGATGTTTGCCAGCACGAAGGCCAGCGCGATCAGCAGCGTTGCCGCCTGCAAGACCGGCAAATCGCGCGCCGTGATCGAATCGTACAGCAGCGATCCGAGTCCGGGCCAGGCGAACACCACTTCGGTCAGCAGAGCGCCGCCCAGAAGGTAGCCGAGTTGCAGGCCGGTGATGGTGATGATCGGGGGCAGCGCGTTCAGGATCACATGGCGCTGCATCAACGCAGACCACCGCAGCCCCTTGGACCGTGCGACGCGCACATGGGCCTTGGCCAGCGCATCAAGAATTCCAGATCGCACAATGCGCGCGATGATCGCCGCCGGGCCAAGCGCGGTTGTGACCGCCGGCAGAACGAGGTGGTGCAGGAGATCGACCATGCCGCCGTCGCCCGCGAAATCCTCCATCCCTGAGACCGGGAACCAGCCCAGCGTGATCGAGAAGACCAGCACCAGCACCAGCCCGAGCCAGAACGGCGGCGCACTGCCGGCCATCAGTGTGACCGAGGTCGCCACCCGGTCAAACAACGAATTGGCCTTCAGTGCGGCAAAAAATCCCACGCCATACCCCAGGACGATGGCAAGCAGCAGGCTGGCCGCGGTTAGGATCAGGGTGTTGAAAAAACGCGGCAGCACCAGATCGATCACCGGAATTTGTGTCGCAATCGATGTGCCAAAGTCACCAGTGAGCGTCCGGCCGAGCCAGCGGAAGTACTGGACCACCAGCGGCTGATCGAGGCCGAGAGCCTGCCGGAGCAGCACTTTGGCGGCCTCGGTGGCCTGAGGCCCGAGCAATACCGTCGCGGTATCGCCCGGGGCCAGTTGCACAAGCAGAAAGATGACGATGGAAACGCCAAGGATTACCGGCAGAACTCCGAGAAGTCTTTTGGCAAGGAACGCTCCCATCGTGCGGACTTTACACCCGGATCATTCGACCGAGACGATCGACAGATCGTACCAGTCTTCGGGCGGGTTGACGAAGCCCTTGACCTTGGGCGACAGGATGATCGGCTGCAGGTCGTCGACCACCGGCACAAAGGCGGCGTCATCCATGATGATGCGGTTTGCCTGCTGGTAAAGCGCCGCTGCCGCTGCCGGATCGGCGGTCAGGATGGCTTTGTCCAGAAGCGCGTCGACTTTCTTGTTGCAATAAGCACCCGAGTTCTGGCCGTTCGGGGCTATGGTGTCGCAGCGCGACACGATCCCGACCCATGCCGGCGTCGACATGCCCCAGCCGATTTCGTTCATCGCCACGTCCGGGGTCATGCCTCCGGCCCATTTGCCGAGGTAAGTGACCCATTCGAACTTGCGCAGTTCGACGTCGATCCCGACCTTTTTCAGGTCACGCTGGATCCACGTCTCGACGATTTCACCCGTGCCGTATTGCGGCAGTTCGAACACCAGCTTCAGTCCGTCGGCATGGCCAGCCTCTGCCAGCAGTTTCTTCGCACCCTCTGGATCGTAGCTGAAGCTCTTGAACTTCGGATCATAGGCATCGGTGCCGGGCGACAGCAGGCCGTATTCAGCGCGTCCGGTATTGTGGTAGATTTCCTTGGCAATTCCTTCACGGTCGATCGCCATGTTGATCGCCTGCCGCACGCGAATGTCCTGCATCGGCGGGAAGTTGAAGTTCAGATGGATGTAGTTGATGTAGGGGACATTCTTGTTGGTTGTCAGCACAAAACCTGCGGCGACCAGACGGTCGATATCGTCCCACGGCGGGCCGGTCATCAACTGGATTTCGCCGCTTTCCAGCGCGTTGACCCGGGTTGCGGGGTCTTGTAGCGGGCGGAAGATCACCTTGTCGAGGATCGCCTTGGTGCCCCAGTAGTCAGGGTTTTTCTCGATCACGGTTTTCACACCCTGTTCACGCTCGACGAACTTGAAGGGGCCGGTGCCAACTGGATGCGCCGCCACGCCGTCGTTGCCGTATTGCTTGACCGAAGCCGGGCTGATCATCAACGGCTGGCCATAACTTTGCAGACCCTGCCGCAGCCATTGATAGTTCGGAGCGTTCAGCGTGATCTTCACGGTCATCGGGTCGACAACTTCGACGCTCTTGATCCACTTGGTGTAGGCGATCACGAAGGCTTTGGCCTTGGGGTAAAAGTTCGGCGAGGTTGCGTCCCAGAAGCGTTCAAAGTTGAACTTGACAGCCGCGGCATCGAACGGCGTGCCGTCGTGGAACGTCACCCCCGTGCGCAGCGAGAACGTGTAGGTCAGGCCATCGTCCGAAATGGTCCAGGATTTCGCAAGACCCGGAATCAGCTTTGGCGTTGCGGCTTTGGCGTCGGTAAGATCCTCTTTCACCAAACCTTCGAAGATCTGGTAGGTGATCTGATAGGTGCTCCAGCCGCCGGTGGCATGCGGATCCAGCGTGTCGGTTTCTGCCGGCATACCCCAGATAAGCGTTCCGGCAGCCTGTGCCGCGCCCATTCCGACCGGATCAAAAGTGACCGCGCCAGCAGCCAGCGCGAGGCATATCGCAAGTCTCTGTATCTTCATCGCGTCCTCCAAAAAAGCCGAAACATCATTGGCTTCGGCTAGCGGTCCAGAACCGTGCGCTTTCGTTCGAAGCGCTGCGTAAACAAAATAGGGAGAACCCGCGTCAGATTCGGTTTAGCATGTTGCAGCCGGTGCCGCGCGGTCACTCGCACATCAAGACAGAGGTTAGCACATCACACACATGTCAAGTCCACAGGTATCATCACCAAGACATGTATAAAATGTCGTCAAATCGTCAATGACCTTTTATTAGGCAAAAGCGCCCGTGCGCGGACATCGGTTCCGTCTGCCTGCACATGCCGGCTGTCAGAGCGATGCCGCAGCCCGCGCCGCTTGATCGTAGTGTCCTGAAATGACCCGCATCTGTGCTGCGATCTTGGACAGCACCTGCTGATCCAGCCCCAGCGCGGCAACCGAGCCGACCAGAAGCGCCTCGCGTATTTCGTGGTATCGGTGACAGACCAGCGCACCCGCCTCGGTGGTTGCAATCAGCTTTTCCTTGCCCTGCTTCTGGCTCGACACCAGTTTCAGACGGACAAGCTTCTTGATCGCATAGCTGACGACATGGGTGTCCTCAATGTTAAGAACAAGGCAAATATCTGCAAGGCGCTTGGCTTTGCGCCGGTGGTGGACAGTATGCAGCACTTTCACATCGACCGGCGACATGTCTGAAACACCCGCCGCAGCCATGCAGCGGACTATCCAGCGTTCGAAAGCGTGGGAGATCAGGATGGCGCCGAATTCGAATTCTGACAGGGCAGGCATCGCACCGGCCGCAAGATGCGCTGACGAAACGACCGGCCCGCTGAACTCGTCTGCAATGGCTTCCATCACGAAATCCTCGGTCATCATTGGAAAGGTCAGTAACAAGCGCGTCAATTCTTGTCTATCGTGCACTGCCCGGCACGAGCAAGCCGTCGGGGTTTGCGCGGGCGGGCATGATCGCACTTGATCGACCAAGCAAGGCGATTGCCAGCGTCAGCGCGGCACTCTAGCCTCCCTCCGACACAGACGCGGTGGCGGCGCCAAAAAAACCTGTGGGCCAGCGTGTTCAATTGGAAAGGTCAATCATGTCAGAACTTGCTTTCTTGGACGTCCCGAACTTCATCCTGCAAAAGGGAGGCTTTCTTCCCAATGTCAGCATGGCGTACCGAACACTCGGCAAACTCAATGCTGCCAGGGACAATGCCGTTCTGGTGCCGTCGTGGTATACTGGCACTGAAGCCGATAGCGAAACCTACCTGGTCGGACGCGACCGCGCACTCGACCCGTCCAAGTATTTCATCATCCTCACCAACCTGCTTGCGAACGGGGTGTCATCCTCGCCGTCGAATATGGTGGCACCGTTCGAGAAGGGCCGTTTCCCCAAGATTACCCTGCACGACAACGTCCGCCTTCAGCACAAGCTGGTCACTGAAGTGCTGCGACTGGACAGCCTGCGCCTCGTGACCGGCTGGTCGATGGGGGCGTGCCAAGCCTACCAATGGGCCGCCCAGTATCCCGACATGGTCCGCGCCTGCGCTCCGATCGCGGGTTCTGCAAAGACGGCATCGTTCAACAAGGTGTTCCTGCTGTCGCTGCGCCGCGCGCTCGAACTCGACCCGGTTTTCAAGGACGGCTTCTACGACCGGCCTCCGTTGGCCGGCCTGCGGGCCTTCGCGACCATCTATGCGGGTTGGGGCTTGTCAGAACCCTTTTATCGGAACAGCGGATTCGCTGATTTCAGCGCTCATGATCATGAAGAATTCGTCGCCTACTTCTGGGAACCGTTCTTCCAGAGATGCGATGCAAACAACCTGCTGTCGCAGCTGTGGACATGGGAAAAGGGCGACATCAGCGACAATCCCATCTATCGCGGCGATTACGCAGCCGCATTGGGTGCCATCAAAGCGCGAACCATCATTCTGCCGGTGGACCTCGACCGCTATTTCCCACCTGAGGACGCAGAATGCGAGGCCAAGTTAATTCCGAATGCCGAATGCCGTGTCATCCGGTCCGATTGGGGCCACATGGCGCCAATGAATCCCATTGACGAGCCCGCAATTGATGCTGCACTGCGCGAACTGCTGGAAGGCTGACCTGACGCTTGCAGGGCTTCTCGGCCATGGTCACGCCGGCGAAGCGGTTCGGCCCGATGGATCCTGCGCGCTATGTGCCGAGAAGAGCGGCCTGCCCGGCGGTGCCAGGTCGAACTGGCTTGAGCGCACAATATCGGCGGCCTGGCCTGCCCAGATGATCAAACCTGGGCCGGTCCGGTATTGCCAGATATCGCTGGAAATCATCCACTTGACGATAATGCGCCTGGTCCACGTCGTACTCTTGCGCCGCACTCACAGCGCTGCGCCAAAGACCCGCCGGACAAGCATGGGCTCGAAATAATCCTAAAGACGGTGCGGGTCGAGTGTAACGGAATGCAATTGAGGGCACGAGGGGCCAGCCGCACCGCAGAGAAGGTTCGACGCCAGTCGCGTTCGCTCCGCCAATTGCCCAGGTGCAACTGTTCTACGCCTCGATTGTTGGCCGGAATTTGTTGTTATATTCGGGGGTTATAGCCCAGAGGCTGAGCACTGCCATTGCCGAGCTGGCGCTGCAAATGGCTCTCTCCAGGCGCTGTCTCTCCAAAGCTGATGACTGCGCGGATTGCCTCCATCAACCCTTTGATGCCGATCAGCAAGACCATTCACTTGATGTTGTAGGCCAGTGCGTCAAGCATTTTGCGTCCTTCCGCGGGCGATCACCCGATACCGCCACGCCGGATGACCTGCGGGCCTATCAATTGCAGATGACGAAGGACTTGGTCTCGGCCACCACATTTAACGTTCGCATCATCTCGTTGCGGTTCTTTTTCAGCGTCACCGCAGACCGAATTTCCAGACCAGCCGCGCGGCTTTCGCACAGCGGCGCGGCATTCTTGCGGCGTAACTGATTGCCATTGCTGGGATACTGAGACGAGTTCGCATTTGTCTGGCACCACCGGCTTTTGGCTTTGCCCTCGCCAGTCAAGGCACCAGTCTTTCGCAAGCTAGTCCAACGTCTTGCGAAAGCGGGTCAGCGCCAGAACCGAGAATATTGCTACAAACACCATCAAAGCCGCCATGGGTTGAGCGACTGCAGCATAATCTGCCCCCTTTAACATCACAGCACGGATGAGGCGAAGGAAGTGCGTAAGCGGTAGCACCTCGCCCAGCGTTTGTGCCCAGTTGGGCATGCCCCGATAGGGAAACATGAAACCTGAAAGCAGCAGCGATGGCAAAAAGTAAAAGAATGCCAGTTGCATCGCCTGCATCTGCGTGCGGGCGACTGTCGAGATCACATAGCCAAGGATCACCAGCGCCAGTACAAACAGAAACACCCCCGCCAACAACAGCGCAGGCGAGCCTACGAAGGGCACCTGAAACACCAGTCTGGCCGCGATCAAAACCACCGTCACCTGCACGGCGCCGACAAAGAAATATGGCAGCACCTTGCCCAGCATGATCTCGATCGGCGTGACCGGCATCGACAGCAGGTTTTCCATCGTGCCGCGCTCGGTTTCGCGGGTCAGCGCCATCGAGGTCATCATCACCATGGTCATCTGCAAGATCACTCCAAGCAGACCCGGCACGATGTTATATTGGGTAATGCCGTCGGGGTTATAGCGGCGGTGGACCACAACCGACATCCGCGACAGGGCCTGCTCGGCAGCGGCGGCCTCAGAGCCAGTCTCGCGCAAAAGCGCATCGGCGGCGACGGTGCCAAGCGTCGAGATCGCCCCCGACGCGGCGGCGGGGTCGGTGCCATCAGCCTCGATCAAGATCTGCGGGTGATCCCCACGTTCAACCCTGCGGCCAAAGTCAGACGGCACGGTCACCACAAAGGAAACATCGCCGCGTGCAATCAAGAACTCGGCCTCGGCGGCAGAGGCGTTGGGATAGGTGAAATGGTAATAGCCCGTCACTTCAAGCGCCGAGACGATGGCGCGGGTAAAGCGGTCTTGGGTGGGGGCCACTAGGGCGGCGGGCAAGCCTTTGGGGTCGTTGTTGATTGCAAAACCAAACAGCATCAGCTGCACCAGCGGCACACCCAGCATCATGGCAAAGGTGATCCGGTCGCGCTTCATCTGGATCACTTCTTTGGTGATCAAGGTGCGCAGGCGGCGCAGTGAAAATCGCGGCATATGGCTCATCTGACGTTATCCTGCGCGGCGCCCATCAACTGAATGAACACGTCTTCAAGGCTGGTTTCAGCTTCGTGCAGGCTGCAGTTGTTGGCTGTCGCGGCGGCCTTGGCCGAGGTGCGCAGTGCGTCTGCATCGCGGCCAACCACGTGCAAGGTGTTGCCATAGGGCGCCACCTGATCAACGCCGGGCATGGAACGCAACTGCATGGCGGCAACCGCAGTGCCCGCACCCTCCAGCACCATCGTTGTCAGTGCTGCGTCATGGACCACTTGCGCCACCGTGCCATGCGCCACCAGCTTGCCATAGGCGATATAGTTGATGCGATGGCAGCGCTCGGCCTCGTCCATGTAGTGGGTCGAGACCAGAACCGTCAGCCCTTCGGCGGCAAGCCGGTGAATCTCGTCCCAGAATTCGCGGCGGGCTTTGGGGTCAACGCCGGCTGTCGGCTCGTCCAGCATCAAAAGCCGCGGACGGTGCATGATGCAGGCCGCAAGCGCAAGCCGTTGTTTCCAGCCGCCAGAAAGCGCGCCCGCAAGCTGGCCCTTGCGTGAGGTCAGCCCAAGGTCGGCCAAGGTTTCGGCCACGGTCTGGCGCGCCGGCCGCAAGCCGTAAAGGCCAGCAACAAATTTCAGATTTTCCTCGATCGTGAGGTCTTCGTAAAAGGAAAAACGCTGGGTCATATAGCCGACCTCGCGTTTGATCGCACCGGCCTCACGGCGCAGATCCAAGCCCAAGACCCGGCCATCGCCCGCATCCGGCGTCAAAAGCCCACACATCAACCGGATCATCGTGGTCTTGCCAGACCCGTTCGGGCCAAGAAAGCCCGCGATTTCGCCCCTGGCCACCGTCATCGAGACGCGATCAACCACCGTCTTGTTGCCAAAACGCTTGGTCAGCCCATGCACTTCGATAGCGGATTCGAGGGGGGCGGGCGCTATCATTCGGCTGGTCCCGAAAGATCGACATCAACGATCTGGCCAGGTTTCAGAAAGCCTTTGGCGTTGGCGTCTGGGCGGGCTTCGATCAGGAACACCAGTTTTTGGCGGTTCACCAGAGAATAAATCACCGGCGGCGTAAACTCTGGCCCGTCCGCCACATAGGAAACGGTGGCGGTCAATCCTTGCGGGCAGGCATCGCAATTGACCCGCAGCGGACTGCCGACTTTGATCCGCGCCACTAGCGCCTCGGGCACATAAAGCCTCAGCTTGACCCCGCCATCGGGCAGCAGCGACAGCACGGGTGCCGCTGGCCCTGCAATCTCGCCGGGGTTGCGAATAACGTCGGAAATCACCCCATCCATCGGTGCGGTAAGCTTTCGCTGGTCCAAGCTCCATTTCGCGCGGGCCAGATCCGCCTGGGCGCCGCGCAGAGTAGCCTCGGCAGCGGCAATTTCTTGCGGGCGGGCGGGAAGTTGTGCCACCGCAAGATTGGCCTCGACCTCTGCCGTCTTTGCCTCGGCGGTGGCAAATGCGGTGGCGGCATCGTCCTTTTGGGTTTGGGTGGCGGCACCCTTGTCGGCCAAGCTGCTGATCCGGTCGGCGGTGCGCTTGGCCTCGGCGGTTTGGGCGCGGGCCGAGACGAGCGTGGCCTGAATGACGCCAATTTCCTCGGGCCGCTTGCCTTCACGCAGATTGGCAAGCTGGCTTTCGGCACGTGAGGACGCGGCCTCGGCCTGCGCCAACGCGATTTCGGCGTCTTGTTGTTCCATTTCAACCAAAACCTGGCCCGCCTTGATATGATCGCCACGCGCAACCGAAAGGCCGGCAATCTGGGCGGTGCTTACCGGAGCAAGCAGAACATATTCGCCCTCGGCATAACCGGTCGCAAAGGGTGGCAGTGGCAGGCAGGCGGCAAACAGCGCCGAGATAAGCGGGATCGAGCAAACGAACATGGTCAGGGCCTTTCCGAGGCAGCCAGAAGGGCGTCAAGAGTGCCCAGCAGCGTTTGGGTGATCTGCGCAGTTTCAGTCGGGCCGATGTTTGGCCAGCCAAGACGCCGCGTCACGATGGGGGCACCGACGCGGAAATAAAGCGCCTGACCGATCAGGCTGAAAACCAGCAACCGCACCGCATCGGTCTCTGGGTCCTGACCTGTGGCAGCCCCCCACAGCCTGCAAAGCCTGCCATGGATCGGGCCGACCATGTGGGTGTAGAGAACCTCGACAGCCGGTCCGTTCTCGGACAATTCGCGCAGCATGAACGGCAGCATGGTTTCGGCCTGCGGTCCCACAAACAGAACGCGCACCAAGCTGCGCAAGATGGCCTGCAATTGCAGGCGGGCCTCGCCGATGGAAGGCATCGTCTGAATTGGGACCGCGGCGGGGATCTCTGCCATACGGCGCGCAACCTCTTCGGCACACGCTTGGCGCAACCCATCCTTGCCGCCGAAGTGATAGGCAATCGAGCCGATATTCGCATTGGCCCGCGCCGCCAATTGCCGGGTCGAGGTGGCCGCAAAGCTGTGCTGTCCAAACAAACGAAAGCCCGCCTCGATCAACGCGAGCCGGGTGCCTTCTGGTGAAGGGGCGATATTCGTTGGTTGCATGCCACAACTTTAATCAATTGATTAAATGCATGCAAGGCTCTTCTTGTTCCTTTGGCTGTTGCAGATATCCTTGGTCGGCTGGCCGTTTTGACGAAGACGATGCGCTGAACTTGACGTATCTTGGACTACAGCAATGTCCGCATCAGCGACAATGTCCGACCGAAAATGCTGCGGCACGCATGAATAACCGGTGCGGGGAAGCCGCACTGGGGCGCGCCACGGACGCCGAACGGCAGAAGAGGGCCGATATCGACCCCGTTATCGGCTGCGCGCGCTGCTTCGCCCGACCCAATCCGCACCACCGTAGGTGACGGCGTAAATCAGCACCTCGCGTTCGTCATCATCGACCACGAATGCAATGACGGCTTTCCGGCCTGCCGGGATGGCACGCAGGCCGGGGGCGATTTCATCACGGAGGCTGCCCTTGTTGGGCGTGGTCTTCAGCGTGGCAATGGCTGCTTCGATCTCGGACAGCTTCCGTACCGCCACCTCGGCCCCGGCCTAGTCGATAATCCAGTGGGCGATGGCGTCGAGGTCACGCGCGACGAGAGGGTGGAATCTGATCCGGTAGTTCACCCTCCACGCGCCGCGCCGATGGTGCCAAGGGCAGCGGCGAACGCGTCGTCTTGGTCGATGAACGCTGTGCGCGGCGTTTCCATACGGGCGCGGATTTCTTGCCCGAGGGCCGAAAGGGCGACTTCACGTTCTTCCTCGTCCTGGATCATCTGCTCCAGCGCGGCTGCAACTGCAGCACTCTGAGTGGCGAAGATGCCCTGCCCGACCTTTTCGGAGAGGAAGTGGTGATGGCGGTCGGTAAAGCTCAGGGTGGTTTTGACGGTCATCTGCGCCTCCACGGTATGACTGAGTCATATACCAGCTTGAGGCGCGAGTTTCAACGGTGGGCAAACTGCCCTGCTGGCGACGGCAAAGCAAGTTTCCATAGCCTTTTCAGGGGGGACTCGCAAAACGTTGACTCAGCGTTGACAAGAAATGCAAATGCAGAAACACGACTGTTTAAGTCGTGTTAGAACTATTTGATATGTATAGGCATTTTGGTTGCAGGGGCAGGATTTGAATCTGCGGCCTTCAGGTTATGAGTCGTGGCGAACGAACCATGAACAACCCCTCAGAACCGCGCTATCCTTCGCGTTTTCCGTGGCTTGTGGCCCCGCCCCGGAACGTCCCTACGCCGGATTTCGCAATAAACCGCCACGAACCTCTCCCTCTTGCTTCCACTATGCTTCCACACGGGCAAGGGATGATGTTCCGGCAGCGAGTGCATTGGCGGACCAGTGAGACTGAAGGACTTAACCATTGCCCTTGCCGCATGGCTCTTGTTGGTTGCCAGATTGGAGCGACCTCAGCGGTCAACGCGCCCCCCGAAACGGCCTTTCAAACCACTCAACTGGGCACGAAACGCAGAAGGCGTCAGCCCGGGTTCCCTCCGGAAAACTTTGACAAAGTTCGTCGCTTCACTGAAGCCGAGCTGATCGCTGATGTTCGCAACGGACAGTACCGAATGCGCAAGCAGTCGCGTGGCTTCAAGAACGATCCGGTCAGTCAGCACGGCTTTGGCGTTCCGGTCACTGACCATGAGCGATGCCCGCGTCAGGCTCTTGGCCGAACACCCCAGCGACTTGGCATAGTGCGCAACGTCGTGCCGGTTCGCATAATCACGCTCAACTGCCGCGCGGTACCGCTGGAACCTCTGAATCAGCACGGGCGTGATCGCATCCTTCGCCACCAAGTTGGGGCCCTCCCGGCAAAGCCGCGCCACCAGCGCATCCATTTGACTGCGCAACAGCACCTTGAGCGCCGCCGATGTGGGGCGAGCTGAGTCTTGCACCATGCGCTCCATGGCCTCGCTGACCGCCACTTGCGTATCAGCGGACAGCACCAAATGCATCGGCAAGGAGTTCAGGTATTGCACCACTTCGATATCGCCAGCTGTCTTGCTGGCGTTCAAACGCGACGGCAGCATTTCCGAGCGAAAAACGGCAAGCCAGCCTTCCCAATTTGACAGGTCGCCAAAGCGATGCACCTGGCCAGGCTGCAGCACGATGATCGAGCCGCGCGCGCAATCCAGCATATCGAAATCGACCACATGAACATAGCGGCCAGAGGTGACGTACAGGATGCAGTGAAAGTCGATACGCTCAAAGCCGCGCTTGCCCACGTCTCCTGCTCTGCGCAGCAATTCGCGGGCAGGAAAGATCTCGACGTCCCGCGAATAGTCCTGCGCCGGCTGGTAGCCGACCGGTCTGACCTCACGACGGCGTAACGGACTGGCAGGGCGGTTTGTTTGGGTCATGTCTGTTTTCTACCATTCTTTGTTTTGAATGCACCTCGATAATGATGCTCCTTCAGCGCGCCGATGGTGCAGCGGCAACGTCCGCATCCAAACGCATCAAAGGAGAAAGAAATGTCAGTAGAAACCGAAGTCCGCGCCGCGTCCCAAGCCTTCTATTCTGCGTTGAATAGCATGGCAAAAGGCGAGGCTGGAACGATGTCCGACGTCTGGTCGCGTGGCGCGCAAGTCACGGCCTTGCATCCGATTGGCGGGCGCGACGTCAGCTGGGACAATATTGCCGCCAGTTTCGAGCGGGTCGCCCAGATCGCATCCGAAGGCCAGATCAGGCTGACCGATCAGATCATTCAGATCGCCGGCGACATGGCTTGCGAAAGCGGCACAGAAGAGGGGCATCTTGTTCTGGCCGGTCTGCGCGCCTCGATCGACCACGGCGTGACCAATGTTTATCGTCGCGAGGATGGCGTCTGGAAAATCATCCATCATCACGCAGACCCGTCGCCCGCAATGATGGATGTTTTGGCCCGCTTAAAGGCCCGCTCCTAGATCAGGCATCTGTGACCGGTCTCCTCGTTAAACCGCCTGAAGTCTCAACAAACGGGCGGTCCGGCGCCAAGATGCAGGGCCGCCCGCTTCATGCGTGATCAGCGCTAGAAATGCGTCACGTCGAAAGCCGTCTCGGTCGGCGGCGCGGTGGCACGCCGAAAGCCTGATCCTTGCGACTGCGCGCATAATCCTGGCTAGGGCTGACAGCAGCCGAGAGGTCCTATCTTATTCGTCAGTGCCGTCCGTTGCTGTACAACCTGCTGAAACATGCCGATGCGCAGCAAAACGCAGATTTTCATTTTTTCACGCAATTTCAATGTGTTCGTTGACTGTTCCCAGATGATCCCCACTGTAGGGGGCAACCATGATCATCACGCAGGATCACCCATGCCCAAACTGACCAAACGCACCATCGATGCTATCGAGCCGCAGGCGACGGAATTCTTTCTCTGGGACGAAGGCATCCCTGGCTTCGGGCTGCGCGTGATGCCCAGCGGGCGCAAAAGCTTCGTGGTGCAGTTTCGCGCCGGGCGGCGTGCGCGGCGGATGAGTCTCGGGCCCAGCACGGTCCTGACCTGCGATCAGGCGCGCACCCGGGCGATCACCATCATCGCCGCCGTCAAGAACGGCGAAGATCCTGCAGCTGATCGTGCGGCAAAGCGCAACGCTGCCACGGTCAGCGATCTGGCCTTCGCGGATTGCGGGATCCTGCGGACCTGCTGGACTGGCTGCACGCACCGGGCAGCGATCCGGAGGTACGTAATGGGATGTTGCGCGCGCTGGTGGTGGCAGGACAGAGCGATCCGACGGCGTCAGATGTTGCGATAACTCTGCTGTTTCTGGCGCTTTGGCCGGGACTGGATGCAAGCTATCGCAGGCTCCTCAGACACTTTCGCACAGAGCCTGAATTGCTCGTGTCGGAGATTGCGGGACGGATTACGCGCAATATCAAGGCCATGCACTTGGACCGGGTGAACTGGATTGCCGCAACGCTGATCCTCAATTGCGAGCGCGACATCATCCGGGCCCTAACAGGCCGAACAGATCAGGTCATCGGTCCTAGAGGAGTTCGACGCCAGCAAGGTGGACGCCGACCCTACGGCCCAAGCGACGCATTCCGAAAAGTGCAGGACAAAGTCCGGCTCTACAATGACGGGCATCTTCCAGGTCGCACAAAGGCCGAGGTTGCTCCCGACTACGCCGTTGCCACTCTGTCGGCGGAGGATGCGCGCGATGCGTTGGCGGAACTCTGGCCTCGGCTTGCAACCGGATATTCGACTGGCATGCCGCCGAGTCGGACCAGCCCGCCCCGCAGATCGGCATCCGCGCCACGGTTGGTCTGGGCAAGAGCGCCACCTCGCGGTCGCTTGAGCTATGCATGAATCTGGGTGATGGGATTTGATAAGGCGGCGTATCGTGGCGGGTGTTCGAAGCCTGCCAGAACCTCCAGAGGAGCGATACGCCTATGACCGACGATACCACGATCATCCCATTCCGCCAGCCTGGTTCGATCATGGACCCACTGACGGAGATCGCCCGCGATGGGGCGCGCCGCATGCTGATGGCGGCGTTGAAGGCGGAAGCCGACGGCTTTGTCGCGCGGTCTTCCGAAGACCTGCTCTCCGATGGCCGCCAGCGCATCGTTCGGCACGGAGCGGGACCCGAGAGGGTGATCCAGACGGGGATCGGGCCGATCGAGGTCCGGCGTCGATTCGTGCGCGACCGGGCGATCGATCTGCCCGTCGAAGCGAAGATCCGCTTCACCTCGAACATCCTGCCGAAATGGGCGCGGCGGTCCAAAAGCCTCGATGCCCTCCTGCCGGTGCTTTATCTGCGCGGCATCTCCACCGGCGTTCGGGCATTCCTTCGGACCAGTGGCAGTCATGCCCTCACTCCAGGCGGCGCTGTCGACGCTGCTCGGAACAGACGCCCCGAACCTGTCGCCTGGCGTGATTGCGCGGCTCACGGCCGGTTGGCAGGAGGAATACGACCGCTGGCAGGACCGTGATCCCTCGG
>JAYTQA010000423.1:0-7211 GCA_043746955.1 bacterium
TGTCGGGCGGCAATCAGCAGAAGGTGACGATTGCCCGCTGGATCGCCAAGGGCGTGCAGACCTTGTTGCTGTTCGACCCCACGCGCGGCATCGACATCCGCACCAAGCGGCAGCTTTACGCCTTGGTCAGGGATCTGGCGGCGCAGGGGGCGGCGGTGTTGTTTTACACCTCCGAACTGGCCGAGGTCCGGCTGGCCTGTGACCGGGCGGTGGTGATCTTCAATGGCCGCGTGGTGCGGGTGATTGATGCCGCCGATGCCAGCGACACCACGCTGATGCGGGCGGCTTACGGGCTGCCGGAAAAGGCGGACGCATGACGCGCTCGCGGTCCAACCAATGCTGGACGTTGGGCCTCGCCGGGGTGTCGGCAGGCGGTGGCGCTGGTGATGGGGATGACACGCGCTGGCTCAGGGCGATGGATCAGTTGGCGAAAAGGCCAGCGGCATGAGGCGCTTTTTGTCCAACAACGGCTGGACCTTGGGCCTCGCCGGGGTGTCGGCTTTGGATGCCGCAGGTGATGCAAATGACACCGGCTGGCTCAGGGCGACGGATTTTTTGGCGGAAACGCCAGCGGCATGAGGCGCTTTTTGTCCAACAACGGCTGGACATTGGGCTTGGGCGGCCTGCTGGTGGTGCTGCTGGCGGCCACCAAACTCATCCAGCCGGAGTTCGGGGTGTCTGGTCTGGATTCACTTGGCCGCGCCGCTTTGCCCTTTGCCTTGGCCACTTTGGGCATGTCGGTGGTGGTGATTGCCGGCGGGATCGACCTGTCGCTCGCCTCGATGATGGCGGTGTGCAGTGTGACCGGTGCCGTGCTGATGGACGGCGGCGGCGAGGGGCAGGCGGTGTTCGTGGTGGCCTTCGTGCTGGCGCTGGGGGCCGCGATGGGGGCGGTAAACGGCACGCTGGTGGTGGTGACACGGGTGCCGGATATCGTGGTGACCCTGTCGATGCTGTTTGTCTGGCAGGGCACGGCCTTGTTGATATTGAACGCGCCGGGCGGCGGGGCGGCACTGTGGCTGCGCGCGATGATTGTGGGCGGGGTGACGCTGCCGGGCATCCGACCTGGCTTGACCGAATGGCTGCCCAAGTCCTTGGTGTTCCTTATATTTTGCCTTGCGGTGATCTGGCTGCCGATCCGCAGGTCAAAGCTGGGCCTGATGTTCTATGCGATAGGTTCCGATGCTTTGGCGGCGTTTTGGTCTGGCGTACCCGTGGGCCGCACCAAGATTGCCGCCTATGCCGTCACCGGGCTTTTCGCCGCTTTGGGCGGACTTTCGGTCACCATGAGCACCGGGATTGGCGAGCCGATCCCCGGGCCCTATCTGCTCGCCGCCGTCGCGGCCGTGGTTCTGGGCGGTGTGGTTCTGGGCGGTGGCCGGGGTGGCCTGGTAGGCCCGATCCTCGCCGTGTTCGTGCTGCGGCTGGTCAGGATGGACCTGACGCTGATGGCGGTCGACCCCAATGTGACGACCATCGTCGAAGGCTCGATCATGGTGGTCGTCGTGATGTTTGGTGGCGTCTTGGCGGCGCGGGGCCGCGCGACATGACCATGGTTGAGACACCCCTATTGACCCGCCTGACCCGGTTTCTGGCCACCCGCCCGCTGATCCCGCTGATCGGCCTGCTGATCCTGCTGGTAGGCGTCTTGGAGGTCATGCAGCCCGGCATCGTGAATGAACGCTGGATCGGCAACACGGTCAAGTTTGCCATCCCGCTTGCGATGATCGGCGCGTGCCAGACCCTGACCATGCTGACCGGCGGGATTGACCTGTCGGCGGGCACGGCGGCCACGATTGCAGCTTATGTCACGGCGACGCTCGCCCCGCTGATCGGGGTGCCTGCCGCGGTCGCCGTCGGGCTGGTCTGCGCGCTGACCATCGGGCTGACCAATGGCTTTGGCGTGGCCGTAGCCCACGTGCATCCGCTGATCATGACGCTGGGCACCGGCCTGATCGCCAACGGCTGTTTGCTGGTCTATCAGCGCTATGTCATCTCGACCGGGACGCTGATCCCCGCGTTTCTGGTCTGGCTTGGCACCGGCCGCAGCTTTGGCTGGCCCAATGGGCTGGTACTGTTCGTGCCGTTTGCGGCGGCGATCATCTGGGGCCAAAGGCGGACCGGGTTTGGCCGGCTGCTTTATGCCGTGGGGTCGAACCCGGCTGCGGCGCGGTTGTCCGGGGTGCGGAGCTGGCAGGTTTACCTCGCACTTTACGCGCTGTCGGGGGTGATTGCGGGGGTGACCGGCTTGCTTTACATCGGGTTGGTCAAGACGCCGTCCCTGTCGCTGGCCTTGCCGCTGGACCTGCCCTCGGTCGCAGCCACCGTGGTCGGCGGTACCTCGATCTTTGGCGGGCGCGGCGGTTATGCCGGCACCATCGTCGGCGCGCTGATCCTGACGGTGCTGACCACGATGCTGACGCTTTTGCACATGCCAGAGGGCGCGCGGCGCATCCTGTTCGGGCTGATCATTCTGGTGGTGACCGCGCTCTACATTCGGCTGACGGAAAAGGGGTAGCCATGCTGCGGGTTGTTGGCATCAGTTTTGACCATATGCATATCGGCGATCTGCTGCGCATGGTGGATGAGAACCCAGAGGCGGAACTGGTGGGCATCTTTGACCCGAACCCCGCCAAGATGGCCCAAGCCATCCAGAATTTCGCGATACGGCCCGACCGGGTGTTCACCGATTTTGACATCTGCATGGCGACGAAACCTGACCTTGCCATCCTGTGCGCCGCCCCGGCCGACCATGCGCTTTATACCGAGCGGCTGGCGGCTTACGGCTGCCATGTGATGGTCGAAAAGCCGTTTGCCTCCAGCATCGCCTGCGCCCGCCGGATGATCGCCGCGATGCCTCCGGGCAAACGGCTCGCGGTCAACTGGCCCTTGGCTTGGGTGGCAAGCCACGTCACCGCCAAGCGGCTGATCGACCAAGGGCTGATTGGCGATCTGACGGAAGTGCATTTCACCGATGGCAACCGGGGGCCGCTGTATCATCTGGCGGACAAGGTGGCGGTTTCGGCGGCGGAGGTTGCGGCGCAAAAGCCCGACTCCTGGTGGTACAAACGTGCCTCGGGAGGCGGCAGTTTGTTGGATTATCTCGGCTATGGCGCGACCTTGGGGACGTGGTACCTGAACGGGCAGGCGCCGATCGAGATCACCTGCACGGTGGACGAAGTGCCGGGGATCGAGGTCGATCAGCATTCGATCACGGTGTTGCGCTATGCCCGTGGTCTGTCGCGGATGGAGACGCGATGGGGCACGATCAGCGACCCGTGGACAATCCAGACCATCCCGCCGTGCGGCTTTACCCTGGTCGGGAGCGAAGGCGTACTGCACAGCCCGGATTATGCGTCCCATCTGACCCTGCAAACCCGCAAGCAGCCGCAGCCCTGCGAGGTGGCCGCTGATCCTTTGCCCGTGGGGCGGCGCAACGTGATCGAATATCTGCTGACCTGCATCGCCTCGGGGGAGGCGATCTCCGGCCCGCTTGACCCTGAAGTCAGCCTCTTGGGTCAGCGGATAGTCGATACGGCGGCGCAGTCGGCCCGCGAAAAGCGTACACTGGCGCTGTTGCCATGACCACGCCGGACGCCGACACTTATGCGCTGCGGTCGGGCGCATTGGCGGAGGTGACAGCGCCAGATCTGGCCTATCTGCCGCCTGCCCCGCGCTCCTATCGCCCCCGGATTGGCGTGATCGGCGCGGGCGGCATCGCCTCAGCCCATCTGGACGCCTACCGCAGCGCAGGGTGGGAGGTGGCTGCGATCTGCAACCGCACGTTGGCCAAGGCGGCGGCTGCGCTGGCTTTTGCCCCCAAGGCGCGGGTGACCGATCGAGTTGAGGATATTCTGGCCGACCCCACCATCGACGTGGTGGACCTGACCCTCCACCCCGCCGACCGGTTGCCGGTGATCGAGGCGGCGCTGATGGCGGGCAAACATGTGCTGTCGCAAAAGCCGTTCGTGCTCGATTTGGCGGAGGGGCAGCGGCTGGTGGCACTGGCGCGCGACCGGGGGGTGAAACTGGCGGTCAACCAGAATGGCCGCTGGGCGCCTCATCTGGCTTGGATGCGGCAGGCGGTGCGGGCCGGGCTGATAGGCGAGGTGATCGCGGCCCATGTGGCCATCCACTGGAACCACAGCTGGATCGCGGGCACAGCGTTTGAACGGATCGAGGATGTGATCCTGTACGACTTCGGCATCCACTGGTTTGATTTTCTGTGCAGCCTGAATGTCGCGCCGGAAAGCGTGGTCGCCACCGCCGCCCATGCCACCGGCCAGACTGCCAAAGTGCCGCTAATGGCGCAGGTTCTGGTGCGGATAACGGGCGGCCAAGCCGCGCTGATCTTCGACGGCGCAGCACCGTTTGGGCCGTGGGATACCACCTATGTCGCGGGCACCACGGGCAGTCTGCGCAGTGAGGGGCCGGATCTGGGGTCGCAGTCGGTGAGCCTCACCACCGCCGCAGGGGTCGCGCGGCCCAAGCTTCAGGGCACCTGGTTCAACGATGGTTTTCGCGGGGCGATGGGCGCGCTGCTGGTGGCGATTGAGGATAATACTGAGCCTGCCAATGGCGCTGCGGAGAACCTGAAAAGCCTGGCACTTGCCTTCGCCGCCATCCGGTCGCGCCGGTTGGGGCGTGAGGTGGCGGTGGGCGAGGCTGCAAGGCTGGAGGTTTAGATGCGGGTTCTGGTGATCGGGTTGGGCCAGATGGGCCGCTCTCATGCGCTGGCGCATCATCATGCGGGCAGCGAGATTGTCGGGCTGGTCAACCGTTCGGACATCGACCTGCCCGCCGAATTGCAAAGCTACCCTCGGTTTCGCAACGTGGCGGAGGGTCTGGCCGTCAAACCCGATCTTGTGGTGATCGCCACCTATGCCGACAGCCATGCCGACCTTGCCGTGCGGGCGATGGAGGCGGGCGCGCATGTGTTTGTGGAAAAGCCGCTCGCCACCACGGTCTTGGATGCGGAGCGGGTGGTTGCGGTGGCAAAGCGCACCGGGCGCAAGCTGGTCGTCGGCTATATCCTGCGCCACCATCCCTCGTGGCAGCGGCTGATTGCCGAGGCGCGGGGCTTGGGCGGGCCTTACGTGTTTCGGATGAACCTGAACCAGCAAAGCCACGGCCATGCTTGGGAGGTCCACAAGGCGCTGATGCGGTCAACCTCGCCGCTGGTCGATTGCGGGGTGCATTATGTCGATGTGATGTGCCAGATCACCGATGCGGCTCCGGTCAGGGTCCATGGTGTCGGGCTGCGGCTGTCGGGCGAGATTGCGCCGCAGATGTATAATTACGGCCAGTTTCAGGTGGTGTTTTCGGATGGCTCGGTCGGCTGGTACGAGGCGGGCTGGGGGCCGATGATGTCGGAAGTGGCGTATTTCGTGAAGGATATCATCAGCCCGAACGGGTCGGTTTCGATTGTGGACGGCGCCAAGGGCCGTTCATCCGACATCGACGGCCACACCAAAGTCGGCGGGATTTTGCTGCACCGGGCCGAGGGCGACCGGCTGATTGCGCTGGCGGCGGAGCCGGGGCATCAGGGGTTGTGCGATGCCGAACAGGCCTATGTGCTGCGCGCGATTGGCGAAGATTTGGACCTGAGCCGCCCGATGCAGGACGCGGTGCAATCGCTGCGGATATGTCTCGCGGCGGATGAAAGCATCAGGACCGGGGCGGTGGTGGTGCTGTAGCGGGGTGCGGTTTTGGGGCAAACCGACCATGCCGGACCGGCACTCCTTTAGGTGTCCACATGTGGACGCTTTTTTAACCTATTGATTCCAAAGGATTTATGTTTTTCTGTTAAGGTTTTGTTTACGACCCGTGGCGCGGACAGGTGAGGGTTTGCGACGGGTTAGAAAAGCCCCGGTTTCGCGCGCCCTACCCCGTGCTGTCCACATCGTCGAAGCTGGCATAATTCGCCCGGTAGAGCCCGGCGTAAAGCCCGGATTTCGCCAGCAACTCCGTATGGGTGCCGCTTTCGACCAGACGCCCGGCCTGCAGCACCATGATCCGGTCGGCGTTGCGCACGGTGGCCAGACGGTGGGCGATGACCAGCCCGGTGCGGCCCTTCAACAGCACCGCAAGCGCGCGCTGGATCACCTGTTCGGTGGCAGAATCGATGCTCGCGGTCGCCTCGTCCAGCACGAGGATTTTGGCATCGGCCACCAAAGCGCGGGCAAAGCTAAGGAGCTGGCGCTGGCCGGTTGACAGACTGCCGCCACGCTCGCCCAGCATGGTGTCATAGCCCTGCGGCAGCGCGCGGATGAAGGGATCGGCACCCAGAACGGTGGCGGCGGCGATGATCTGCTCTCGCGTGGCATCGACCTTGTTGTAGCGGATATTGTCCAGCACGGTGCCGGTGAACAGGAACGGCTCTTGCAGCACCATCGCGATCTGGCGGCCAAGCGAGGCTTGCGTCACATCGCGCACGTCATGGCCACCAACCAGAACCGCACCCTCGGTCACGTCATAAAACCGGTGGATCAGCGACATCGCACTCGATTTACCCGACCCTGTCGGGCCAACCAAGGCGACCGTCTGGCCCGGTTCAACCCGGAACGAGAGGTTTTTCAGGACCATCTGGCGGGTATCGTAGCCGAAGGTGACATTGCGAAACTCAACGGAGCCATCGGTTTCGGGCAGGTCAACGGCCTCGGGTTTGTCTTTTACCGAGACCTCAACGTCCAAAACCTCGATCAGCCGTTGCCCGGAGGCCATGGCGCGCTGCATCACCGAATACTGGATGGTCAAGGACCGGATCGGGTCGAAAAACCGCTGGATGTAGAACAGGAAGGCGACCATCACGCCGACATCCAGCTTGCGGTCCAACACCATCGTGCCGCCCAGAACCACCACCAAAGCCATGGCAAGCCCGGTCAGCGTATCGACAATCGGCACCAGCACCTGGGCAATTCGTGAGGCGCGCAGGTTGGAGGCGAGGTTGGCCAGCACCTTGGTCTTGTAAAGCTGGGCATTCAACGCCTCCCGCCCCATCGCCTGCACGGTGCGCACGGCGTGGATGCCTTCGGCCAAGGCGCCGTTGACGGCAGAGTTGGTTTCATGGGCCTGAATGAAGGCGTAGCGCGCCATCGGCAGCCAGAAGATCCGCACCACGAACAGGATCGGCAGGACGGAAAGGGTGATCAGGCCAAGCCCGGCATCAAGGTAAAGCATCAGGCTGATGATGCCGAACAACAGGACGATAT
>JAYTQA010000424.1:0-2712 GCA_043746955.1 bacterium
TCATCGGGATCGGCAGTGCCGAACTGGCGGTTTCCCAAACGCCTGAGGGGCGCGAAAGGCTCGCGATCCTCGTGCAGTCAGCGCGCGGGCTTTCAGTGATGCTGGATGACATTCTGGACCTGTCGGCGGTGCAGGCCGGCCAGCTGCCGATCCGCCCCGCAGCGCTGGACCTTGGTGCCGAGATTACCGCGACCGTCGCCCTGTTTCGCCAGCAGATTGCCGATGCCGGGCTGACCTTAAGGTTTTCTCTGGATGCCAGCGTGCCGCGCTATGCCCGCCTAGATGGTCAAAGGCTGCGACAATGCCTGTCCAACCTGCTGTCCAACGCGGTCAAACACACGGCGCAGGGCATGATCTCGGTCAATGCCTACGAACCTCAGCCGGGGATGCTGGCGATCAAAGTCGCCGACAGCGGCCCCGGCGTGCAAGAAGATTTGCGCGAGAAGATCTTTGAGCCGTTCTATCGCGGCCAATTGCCCGTGCCGGGTATCGGGCTGGTCACGGCGCGGGACGAGGTGCAGGGCACAGCTCCGGGCTTAGGGCTGGGCACAGCTTCGGGCACCGGGCTGGGCACCGGGCTGGGCGCAGTTCCGGGCTTGGTGCCGGGCACAGTTCCGGGCGCGGTGTCGGGCGACGTTTCGGATATCGCACCGGGTACCGGGCTGGGCACCGGGCTGGGTATGGTGTCGGGCAACGTTCCGGGCTTGGCGCCGGGCACCGGGTTGGGACTGTCGATTGCCCGCACGCTGGCGCGGCGAATGGGCGGCGATCTGGTTGTGCTGCCCTCGGTCGCGGGGGCGGATTTTCTGCTGACGCTGGCGTTTGCCCCTGCCGAACGCGCCAACCTGCCGGCCCCCGATCCGCCAACCGGGGTGAGCCTCGCGGGCCTGCGGGTGCTGGTCGTCGATGACATCGCCACCAACCGCATGGTTGCCGCAACCTATCTGCGCGCGTTGGGTGCCACGCCGGTTGAGGCGGCGGGCGGGCTTGAGGCATTGGCCCTGCTGGCCGGGCAAACCCCGCCCGATATGGTCCTGTTGGACTTGTTGATGCCGGAATTGGATGGCCGTGAAACCCTGCATCGCATCCGTGCCCTGCCGGGCGAAGCCGCGCAAATCCCGGTTGTCGCGGTCTCGGCCGAACCTCTGGCGCGTCCAGATCCTGCTACGGGTGCCAGCCCGCAGTTTGACGGCTATGTCCTAAAACCCCTGTCGTCCGAACGGCTGGCTGCGGTGCTTTTGCCACTGGCCCAACGCCGCGCTGAACCGGCTGGCGCAACCAGCCCAGCTGCCGCCGCGTCCGAGCCCCCCTGACGTCGCCCCGCCAAGGGTGAAATCCGACACGCAAGCGGCGCAAGCAGAACGGACTGGCACCCCGCCCCCGGCCCACCATCGCGCCGTGGCCCGCAACATTTGCGGCACATGGCACAGCGACGGGGGCACTTGATGATCGATTTTCTGGCGCAGGATGCCACAGCCTTGGCCGCCATGGTCGCTTGCGGCGATGTCGCGCCGACCGAACTTTTGGAGGCTGCACTTGCCAAAGTTGCAAGCCTCAACCCGGCGCTCAACGCCGTGGTACTGGTGCAGGAGGCCGTGGCCCGCGCCGCCATCAGCAACGGCCTGCCACGCGGCCGGTTTCGCGGCCTGCCGTTCCTGCTGAAAGACCTTGGCTGCGAGGCGGTGGATTTCCCCTCGCACAACGGCTCGCGCCTGTTGGCCAACACGCATTACAGCGCCGACAGCACCATCTACGCCCGGATCCGCGCGACCGGCGTCGTGACCTTTGGCCGCACCACGGCGCCCGAGGGTGGCATAGGTGCCGCGACCGAAGCCGTCATCTACGGCGGGCCGACCCGCAACCCGTGGAGCCTTGACCACACCTCCGGCGGTTCCTCCGGCGGCGCTGGTGCTGCGGTGGCCGCCGGCATCGTGCCCTTCGCCCATGGCACGGACGGTGGCGGATCGGTGCGGATCCCGGCCAGCAATTGCGGCCTGTTCGGCTTCAAACCCACCCGTGCCCGGCTGCCCGATGGTCCGTTCGCGGGCGAAGGCTGGGCGGGCATGTCGATTGACGGCTTTCTGACCCGCTCGGTGCGCGACACCGCCTTTATGCTCGATGCCTGCGCAGGCCCCGACCTCGGCGCACCTTATGCCGCACCGCCGCTGGCAAAAAGCCACGCTGACGCGATCAGCCGCCCGCCGCGCCGCCTGCGCATCGCCATCTGCGACACCAATTTCACCGGCCAACCAATCCACCCCGAGGTGGCGCGGGCGGTCCGCGCCGCCGGTCACCTGCTGGAAAGCCTTGGCCACCACCTCACCCCGGCCCGCCCCAAAGCCGATGTCGCGATGATGATGCGCGCCTGGACCGATATCGTCGCGGTGGGGACTGCTTTGTCGATCCGCTCCGCCCTGCACGGTCGCCCGCTGACCGATGACCTGGTCGAAGGCGTCGGCCGTGGCGCTTTGGCCCATGCCGAAACCCTGTCGCCCCTGCGCTATTTGCAGGCGGTTGGTGAAATTCACGCCTTTGGCCGCGCGATGGCTGCGGCTTTTTCAGACTATGACATTCTTCTTTCCGCCACCCTCGCCGAGCCGCCCGCCAAGGTTGGCCGCTTTGGCCATACCACGACAGATTACCTTGACTACCGCACTGGCCCCAAAGGGATTTTCGCCTATTCGCCGTTCTGCGCCATCTTCAACGCCTCGG
>JAYTQA010000425.1:0-2708 GCA_043746955.1 bacterium
GTAGAAGATCGTCAAAAGATTCTGGAAAAGACCAAATCCCTGCGCCCGCTTGACCCGATGGAAAGTCACGCGTTGGACGCGATCTACGCCGAAAAGAGCGGCGATCCGGGCTACCAAGTGGAAGAAGCCGCTTCAGCCGCAGCAAGGGTGCCGTTGATGCGCATTTGGGCAGACCGGGACCCCTATAATCCCGAAACAGTGTTGAAATACGTGGGGGCCCTGCAGAATGCCCAGCAATATGTCCATCAGCAGTTTGACATCGACGACGCTATATCGCGCCTAAAGAAAGTGCTTACAAAAACACCTTACGCCGCCGAAGTATGGAGCCGGCTGGGCGAGTTCACGGCCATACCCGGCAACTACCAGTTCTTTGATCTGGATCTGTTTGCCGCGGCCGAGCCATATTTCATCAACGGCATGGTGTATTCTAACTACGACTACCCGTCATTTGCTTCGGCGGTTTCGACGAAGTCTTGGGCGATCATTGATATGCCAAGCGGGATGGCGTCCGACGTTGACATGAGTGGTCTGTCCAAAGCAGAGCGGGCGCGGCTGGATGACGTGGTGAATTGCCCGATGATCCGCCAAATGCGGCTCATCTCCGCGGCTTGCTACGCGCAAGGCATTCCCGAAGCCTACTGCGGCGGCTTAGCAGGCGGACCGGAGGCAGTCATGCAGCGCCTGCAAAAGGCCGTGGCGCAAGGGAGTTGCAAGAAAGAGATGCTGGAAGCGATGACGGGCGTGCCCTACAGCGCGGTTCAGGTTGACCTGACGCAGCCGAATTTGCTGGGGAAATCCGATTGAGGATGCAGCAGATGAACCTGCCCCCCTTCATCCGGGCACAAATACTCATCTTCACTTCAGCGTCCCGCGTAGCCAGCCGTCGCTGAACTCCACCCGGTCGCAACCGGAGAACTGCGCGAGGCGGTCCAGCTCTGACTCCAGCCGCTGCAACCGGCCCGACCCAATGGCCACCCCTGCCTCCGGCCAGAACGCCTTGACACGCAGGGTGCTTTGGTCGCGGAAGGCTTTCGCGTCGATCCGGCCGATCAGGCGGGCGCCTTCCAGCACGGGGAATACGTAGTAGCCGTATTTGCGCTGGGGCTCGGGGACGAACACCTCGATCCGGTAGTGAAAGCCGAACAGGTGTTGCGCGCGGTCGCGGTCGCGGAGGGCGGGGTCAAAGGGCGACAGTATGCGCAGGCGGTTGGACGGTTCGGGCGCTTGGGCGGCGGCTTGCAGCACGTCAGGGCGGGCGAGGCTGCGCTTGCGCCTGCCGTCTGCGCCCTCAATCTCGACCGGGATAACCTCTCCGCGCTGCAACGCCGCATCGGCCCAGGCCTTCGCCTCTGCCACCGAAATCGCCGACCAAAAGGCGCGGAGTTCGCTGGCGTCGGCAAAACCCAAACGGTCGAGGGCGGCGTGGCACGCCCAGTCAACCATGGCTTTTCGGTCGCCCAACGGCGCCTGGTGGGCGGCAGGGATCACCCGGGCGCTCAGGTCATAGACCTTGCGAAAGCCGTCCCGCCGGGTGATCGCCAGTTGTCCGGTGCGCCACAGCCATTCGAGGGCGGTTTTGGACGGGTGCCAATCCCACCACCCGCCTTTGCCGCGCGCCTCGCCTTCGCCCAGGTCAGAGGTCATGACCGGGCCATCAGCTTCAATCCGGCGCAGGATGGTGTCAAACTGCGCCTCATAGCCATCCCGGAACCATTTGCGCCAATTGCCATGCAGCTGGTCGGCATCGCGGGCAAAACGGTGGTGCCAGTGGCCGTGCAGGTGGACCGGCAGGATTGCAGCGTCATGGGTCCAATGCTCCCACAGCGCACGATCTTGCTCGATCAGCCGGTGCAGGGCTGCGGGCTGGTAACTTTGGCGGCGGCTCCACAGGATCATGTGATGCGCGCGTGCCACCGTGTTGATGCTGTCGACCTGGACAAACCCGATGCGGTCGATCAGCGCGGCCAAAGCGGTCCCGGTGGCCGGGCCGGTTGGAGCCTCGGCCAAAGCGTGACGATCCAGAAACAGGCGGCGGGCAGCGGGGTTGGTCAGAAGCGGAAACGCCATGTGCGCAGGCTAGCAGGCAGCTTCGCAGGGGCCAAGCGTCAGATGGGGGGTGCTACTGGCGGCAATTGGCGCTAACCTGTCAGCGTTGGGTCGCCGCAGAGCGATCCCGAACAACTGGGAGGTTGATTTGGCCAAGATTTCCATTCATCCCGCCGTCGATGGCGGTGTTCATCCGGGCAAGGCTGGCTTTGCCGGGGCCACGCTCAAATGTCATTGCGCGAAAGACGCGGTCGAGGTCGAAATAGCCAGCGACTGCGTGCACAACCATGTCTGCGGCTGCACCAAGTGCTGGAAGCCTGCGGGGGCGACCTTCAGTCAGGTGGCGGTGGCCACGTCCGACAAGGTCAAGGTCACCAAGAACGGGCAGAAGCTGAAGGTGGTGGACCCGAATGCGCTGATCCAACGCCACGCTTGCACCGCCTGCGGCGTCCATATGCACGGGCCGGTCACCAAGCCGAACCACCCGTTCACCGGGCTGACCTTCATCCACACCGAACTGGGTGGCAATGGCTGGGCTGCCCCGACCTTTGCGGCCTTTGTGTCCTCGGTGATCGAGGGCGGCACCGATCCCGCCAAGATGGACGGCATCCGCGCCCGGCTGAACGAGCTTGGCCTGCCGCCCTATGACGCGCTGTCACCGG
>JAYTQA010000426.1:0-2700 GCA_043746955.1 bacterium
CCTCAAGATCGCCACGGTCTATGTGATGCCCTTGCTGGGCAGCGGCAAAGTCGAACAGGCGGTCGAGGCCTTGTCGCGGCACCGGGGCATCCTGCGCAAGAAGGTCTCCGAAGAGGTCATCCTGCGCCACGCCCCCGACCTGCGCTTTCGCCGGGATGAAACCTTTGACCGGCTGGACGAGACGCGGCGGATGTTTTCCAATCCCACGGTGGTCCGCGACGTCGCCGCCCCCGAGGACGGTGAAGACGATCCGGCGAGCGACGCCTGATCCGATGCGGAGACTGCTGCGCGCCTTGATCCTGATCGCCGTCCCGATGCTGGGCAAGGCGGCGCTGGCGTCCTGTGTCGAGACGACCTTCGAGGACACGCCCTTCACCTATTGCACCGCTGACGCGGGTGCTGACCTGCGGCTTTTTCTGAACGACGCGCAGGGCGCGCCCTATGGCGGATTTGCGGAAGTCGATGCCGCTCTTGCAGCCACCGGTCGCCATCTGGCCTTTGCGATGAACGCAGGCATGTTTCAGCCAGACCAATCTCCTGTCGGGCTTTACATCGAGGACGGCAAGCTGGGCCACCAGATCGTCACGCGCGACGGGCCGGGGAATTTCGGACTGTTGCCGAACGGCGTCTTTTGCATCGGGACACGGTTCTGGGTGGTGGAAAGCCGCAGCTTTGCCGCCAAGCCACCCGCCTGCCGCCATGCCAGCCAGTCGGGGCCGATGCTGGTGATCAAGGGCAGGCTGCATCCGTCGTTCCGGGCCGGTTCGACCTCATACAAGATCCGCAACGGGGTTGGGGTCAGCGCTGATGGCAAGACCGCCTGGTTCGTGATTTCCGATGCCGCAGTCACCTTCGATCGCTTTGCGCGGTTTTTCCGTGATACCTTGGGCGCGCCAGATGCGTTGTTCTTCGACGGCTCGATCTCGCGGCTTTACGCGGCGGATCTGGGGCGCAGCGGGTCCGGCTTTGCAGTCGGACCCATCGTTGGCCTTGTGGAAGGAAACTGAATGGGGCGGTCGAAGAAGGGGCGCAAGCTGTCGGGTTGGCTGGTGGTGGACAAGCCCGCCGGGTTGGGCTCGACCGATGTGGTCAACAAGATCAAGTGGCTCTTGAAGGCGCAGAAGGCCGGGCACGCGGGCACGCTGGACCCTGCCGCGACCGGTGTGCTGGCTGTCGCCTTGGGTGAGGCGACCAAGACGGTGCCGGTCCTGACCGATGCGCTGAAATGCTACCGGTTCGAGGTGACCTTCGGGGCCGAGACCTCGACCGACGATGCCGAGGGCACGGTCTTGCAAACCACGGATGCGCGGCCCTCGACCGAGGCGATTGCGGCGGCTTTGGCGGGCTTTCGCGGGGAGATCCTGCAGGTGCCGCCTCAGGTGTCCGCCGTCAAGGTTGATGGCGCGCGGGCCTATGATCTGGCGCGTGAGGGCGAGGTGTTTGAACTGGCCGCTCGGCCCTTGTGGGTTGAGTCCCTGGCCCTGATCGAGCGGCCCGACCCCGATCACGTCGTACTGGAGATGGTCTGCGGCAAGGGCGGCTATGTGCGCGCGATTGCGCGCGATCTGGGGCGGGCTTTGGGCACGCTGGCGCATGTGCACTGGCTGCGCCGGACCTGGTCGGGGCCCTTCGATGCCGAAGACGGGCTGACCTGGGACGAGGTTCTGCGCCTTGGCGAGGCTGGCACGCTGGAGGACCGGCTTTTGCCGATCGAGGCGGCTTTGGCCGACATGACGCGGGTCGAGGCCACGGCGGACGGCGCGCGCAAGATCATGGTGGGCAATCCGGGTGCCGTGTTCCATTCGGCCGAGGGCGAGGTCTGGGCCGCGCACAACGGGCGGGCCCTGGGCCTTGGCGCAGTGCGACTGGGGATGTTTCATCCCTCACGCGTGTTCGTGCAGGACCCGGAATGAGTGACCCCCCGATGACGGACCTGATCACGCGGCAGCATCAGAAGGGCGACGCGGCGAGCCTTGCGGTCTATTCCCAGGATGCGGCCTATCGCTATCGGCTGGAGCGGGTCTGGCAGCCGGGCGCCAAACGGGCGCTGTTCGTGATGCTGAATCCTTCGACCGCGACGGAGACCCAGAATGACCCGACGGTGGAGCGGTGCGAGCGGCGCGCGCGCGCGCTGGGCTTTGGCAGTTTCGCGGTCGGCAATATCTTTGCCTTTCGCGCGACCGATCCCAAGGTGATGCGTGCCGTCGCTGACCCTGTGGGCCCCGACAACGATGCGGCCTTGCTTGAGATGGCGGCAGAGGCGGACCGGATCATCTGCGCCTGGGGCACGCATGGCGCGCATCTGGGGCGTGGCGCGGCTGTGGGGCGGTTGCTGAGGGCGACCGGAGTGCCTCTGTTTCATCTGGGGTTGTCGCAGGCGGGTCACCCGAAACATCCCTTGTACATCGGGTATGACACGCAGCCGGTGCTTTGGCATTGAGGCGTCGTGCGGGTTGAACGCGCCAGAGGGTTTCACACCCTCCCGACCTCGCAGTGAAAAGCGGGGGTTTTGACGGGTTTCAGAAGGTTTGACAGTGGCGAAAAATAAACGCGGGCGAAATCAATCGCTTGCGAGATGGCAGTTTCATTGAGTTTGACAGTTTCATTGAGTTTGACAGTAAACGCGGGAAAATGGGTGGCTTGGGGCGTATGCAGGTTTTGATGGCAAGAAATTATGTAATGAAATCAATGCGGCATTGC
>JAYTQA010000427.1:0-2697 GCA_043746955.1 bacterium
CCTTGCGCCTGCACCTCCGCCCCCAGGGCTTTGAGGTTGAACTGGCTCAGGTCCAGCGCGTTCAGAACGCCCGGCCGATCGGTCTGGCCCGCCTCCAGCGCCGAGGCGTCGGCGGTCAGATCGCGGGTCAGGGTGACCCGACCCTTGGTGTCGATGATCAGGCTGGTTGGCCCATGCGGCAAAGCGGCTTTGGGGTCGGCCAAGGCCCAGATCGCCTCCGGCAGGGTCAGGTCGATGATTTTGGTCAGGTAGGTGAAGGGCGCAGATGTGGCCGACTTGGCAACCGGCATCTGCAGCGCAAAGGCCAGTTCGCCCAAGTCGGCAGCCAGGTCTGGCACCGGGATATCCGGGGCGGTCGCATGGACGGAAAAAGCCTTGCCGCCAAAGGCATAGGTTAACTGGCTGGCATCCATCGCGAAATCGGTGCTGGCAGAGGCGAGTGCGGCTTTGACCTTGGTGGGTTTGCCCGTGGCGCTGGCGAAGTTGACCGAAGTGGCACCGACCGCCATGCTGGCCGTCATCTTGAGGCCGGCCTTGATCGCGGCTTTGAAATCCTTCGTGGTCCAGTTGGCCCCGGACATCTCCAGTTTGGTGGTGAAATCGGCGAGCGTGCTGGCGAGGCTGAAGTCAGCCTTGGTCGCCTGATCGGTGCCTGCCACGTTCAGCGACAGGGCGGTGTTGCGGGCATCCACATGCAGTTTGGCGGCATCTAACGCGAAGGCCAGGCCGCCGCTGCCAAGGGTGCTGGCGAAGGTCATCGGTTTGCGGCCTTCGGTGCCGGTGATATTCAGCGCGCCCATGCCGTAGGTGATGGAGGCGTCCAACGCCATCCCGGCGTGCAGGGCGGCGTTAAAGTCAACCATGCCGCTGGCGGGCACGCCGGTCAGTTGGGCTTTGCCGCCAAGGTCTGCCAGCGTCAGGCTGAAATCGGCTGCCGCATCCGGCGCGTCGCCGGTGACTTTGGCGGTGACGCTCAGGGTTTTGGCGGCGAAATCCTCGATGATGTTCTGGCCAGCCTCAGCCCCTTCGATCAGGTAATGGGCGGAAACGCCGGTCAGTTTGGCCAGCAGGCTGATGTTGGTCTTGGCCCCGGCATTGTCGGAGACCCCTTCGGCTGCGACCTCCAGCCGTGGCAGGGTGGTAAGGTAGCTGACCGACAAGGGCACGCCGCTGGCGACAATCTCCGCGCCCGGCATCAGGATGGTAAGGTTCAGGTCGGTGGCCTGTGCGTCGGGTGTGGCTTTCGGCGGCGGCAGGGTCAAATGGACCGGGTAGCTGTCGGGCATCAGGACGGCTACGGTGCCGTCGCCCTTGGCGCGGAATTGGATTTTGTCGAGCGTGAGAGCGCGTTTGCCCGCGTCAGATTGCATCGTCACGGTGATGCCGGTGACGGTCAGCGTGTCGCCTTCGCGCGTGGCGGTGGCGGTAATCGTCTGGCCTTGGGCCTTGGCCGCAGCCTGCCAGCTTTGCCAGACCTGTTCGGGCGTCACATCGGCCCAGACGGTTTGCGCCGACAGGATCAGGGCGGCGGTAAGGTGTTGGGTGAAACGTGGCATCGGAACCCCATCAGATCGAATTGAAATGAAAATGCTGGGGCCAGCATCCTCCGACCCGATCTTTGGGTCAAGGGAAAGCGACCCGATCTTTGGGTCAAGGGAAAGCGACCCGCGGTTTGGGTCAAGGGAAAGCGATCCGTGGTTTGGGTCAAGGGAAAGCGCGTTGCGGCTTGGAATCGGCTTGCGTGGCACCGTTGCCCTGCGGCATTGAGGTCGGTGGGGGTTTCACACCCCCACACCCCGTGGAGTATTTGTGCCCAGATGAAACGCAATTTTAAAGCGCATTCCGAAAAGTGTGGCGCGGTTTTTGGAAAAAAACTGCGCGGAAAAACCAGGACGTAAAGCGGTTGTTTGATGCTTGTCAAACGCAAACCGCTTTAGTCGCATTGGCGCGGCTTGAGTCACCTGCGGTTTTGCATCACGCTTCAGAGTGCGCCGGGTGGAGGCTATTCGCCGTAGGGCACCCAGATGGTTTTGACGGCGGTGGCGTGGCGCAGGAACGCGCGGCCCTCACCCTCCGCGCCATACCAGTCGCGGGCGCGGGCGTGATTGACCCAGGTGCGCTTGAGGTTTGCCGCCGATTCCTTCTCGATCTGGCTGGAAAGCGGCGTGGAGGAGAACGACCAGACCGCATCGACATCCATGTGCCCGGCCAGGGTTTTGGCGAGGTCGGCGTGGCAGCCGGTGACGATATTGACGACGCCGGCGGGCAGGTCGGAGGTTTCGAGGATTTGATAGAAGTCGGTGGCGGCGAGGGGATAGGGTTCCGAGGCGATCAGGATGGTGGTGTTGCCCATGGCGATGGCCGGGGCCATGGTGGCGATCAGGCCGAGCAGGGGGGCCTCGTCGGGGGCCAGGATGCCGATCACGCCGATCGGTTCGTTCATCGCAAGGGCCACGCCGCGCATCGGCACGGATTTGGCGGCACCGTCGAATTTGTCGGCCCAGGCGGCGTAGGTGAACAGGCGCTGGATCGCGGCTTCAACTTCGGCGTCGCCGGGTTTGCCGGTGAGGTCTTTGAGGCGGGCGGAGAATTCGGCGGCGCGGGCGGAGAGGTTTTCGGCGATGTAGAACAGGATCTGTGCGCGGTTGTGGCCGGTGGTTTTGGCCCAGGATTTGGCGGCATGGGCGGCCTCGACCG
>JAYTQA010000428.1:0-17744 GCA_043746955.1 bacterium
AGCATGGTGCCGAATTTACTTTCCTGCTTCCACAACCGCGCGAGGTAGCCGTCGAAATAATCGGTGATGGCGGCGGACACGAACAATGTCAGCGCGAACCAGTCGGCGGTCGGACGATGGAAATACAGGAACATCACCGGCACACCGGGGGCTGCGAGCAGGCGCATCGTGGTCAGAATGTTCGGGATGGTCCAGTTCATATCCGTTACCTAACCCAAGGCTGCGGCCCGGGAAAGGGGCAGAGCAGGCCATCAGCGGTCACCTGGCCCGGGTTGGAGCGGGCGGTTAAAACGGGGGCCAGTTTTGCAACCGGGGGCACCAGCAAGTGTCAGCCCTTGTCATGGAAAAAGTTGTAGACCACTTCGGCCATCGCCGCCGAAATCCCGTTTACCGCCATCAGGTCGGGCAAAGCCGCGCGTGCTACGGCCTTGGCCGAGCCGAAATGCGCCAGCAAAGCCCGTTTACGGGTGCTGCCGATCCCCGGAATGTCATCCAGCGGCGTGATCGACACCGCCTTCGCCCGCTTGGCACGGTGCGCGCCATTGGCCCACCGGTGGGCCTCATCGCGCAGGCGTTGCACGAAATACAGCACCGGGTCATTGCGGGGCAGGGCCATGACCGGCTGGCCCTGACGGTAGAATTCTTCCTTGCCCGCGTCCCGGTCGACGCCTTTGGCCACCCCGACCATCGCGATATCCTCGACCCCCAGTTCCGCCAAAATCCCAGCCACCGCAGAGACTTGGCCCGCGCCGCCGTCGATCAGCAGCAGGTCGGGCCAGGCGTCGGTCTTGCGTTCGGGGTCTTCTTTCAACAGCCGTTCAAAGCGCCGCGTCATCACTTCGCGCATCATGCCAAAGTCATCCGAGTTGGCCCCGGCGGCGGATTTGATGTTGTACTTGCGGTACTGACTTTTGATAAAGCCCTCGACCCCCGCCACGATCATGCCCCCAACTGCATCCGAGCCCTGAATATGGGCGTTGTCATAAACCTCAATCCGCGTGGGCGGCCCGTCCAGATCAAACGCCTCGGCCAGACCCAAAAGCAACTTGTTCTGGGTGGAGCTTTCCGACATCCGCCGCGCGAGGCTTTCGCGGGCATTGCGGGCGGCATTTTCCAGCAATTCCGCCTTTTCGCCGCGCAACGGCACCGCCAATTCCACCTTGCGACCGGCGCGGTCCGACAGTACCTGTCCGACCAGATCAGGGTTTTCCACGGCATGTGACAGCAAAATCAAGGGCGGCGGTTCCTTGTCGTCATAGAACTGGGTGAGGAAAGCCTCCATGATTTCAGGCTCTTCGGCCCCGGCCCCGGTCTTGGGATAGAAATCCCGGTTGCCCCAGCTTTGATGGGCGCGGATGAAAAACACCTGAACGCAGGCCTGCCCGTGGTCCAGATGCAACGCGACCACGTCGGCCTCCGCCACACCCTTGGGATTGATGCCTTGCGAGGATTGGATCTGGGTCAGCGCCTTGATCCGGTCGCGCAAAGCGGCGGCGCGTTCAAACTCCATCGCCTCAGCCGCGGCCGACATCTGGCTCGCGAGGTCCGATTGCACCGTCGTGGTCTTGCCTTGCAAGAACAACTCGGCATCCTTGACCAAGGCTGCATAGCCCGGCCCATCGACCTTGCCGACGCAGGGCGCCGAACACCGCTTGATCTGGTATTGCAGGCAGGGTCTGGTGCGGCCCTCGAACATCGAATCCGTGCAGTTGCGGAGCAGGAACACCTTTTGCAACTGATTGAGCGTGCGGGTGACTGCCCCAGCCGACGCGAACGGGCCAAAGTAGCTCCCCTTCTCGGTCTTTTTGCCCCGATGTTTCTTGATCTGCGGAAACGGATGTTCCTTGCCGATCAGGATGTTCGGGAACGACTTGTCGTCGCGCAACAACACATTGTAGCGCGGCTTCAGCTGCTTGATCAGGTTCTGCTCCAGCAGAAGCGCCTCGGTTTCCGTGCGCGTCGTCAGAAACATCATCGAGCCGGTCTCGAAAATCATCCGCGCAATCCGCGCCGAATGGCCCGAGCCACGCGCATAATTCGACACCCGCGCTTTGAGGTTGCGCGCCTTGCCGACGTACAAAACCTCGCCCTTGGGGTTCAGCATCCGATAGACGCCGGGCGAGCCGTCCAGCGTTTTCAGGTAGCTTTGGATGACCTCTTGGCCGGTTTGGACGTCGTCGCTCACAGGTTTAGTCCCGCTTTCGATTCTGATCGTAGCTGCAATGATATCGGGGCTGGATCAAGGGAAAAGAAGTCCCCGTTTTCTGTGGATAAGTTTATGGAGAAGTTTTCGGGATCGGCATTTTTCCCTTGAATCCAGCCCCTTTCGTGAACTTGATGAATAATTAGGCAAAAAAATAACATATTGAAATAGTTGGGAACTTTTTTGGCCACAGGCCAAATCCCTGATATTCATAAAGAATTCGTGAATGATTTGTGAAGGTGTTGGCAAAAGTGGACAAGTCGCGGCGGCCAGATATTTTCTTACTCAACGCCCAACACGTCCGGGGTGGCCCAGGCAAGGTGTTGACCGCCATCCACCGCGATCATCTGGCCGGTAACAGCAGGGGAATCGAGGAAAAATCCAAGCGCGGCGCAGACATCCGCCGGTCCTGCCCCGCGTTTCAGGATGGTCGCGGCGCGCTGGCGGGTGAAGTGGTCGGCCGACTGCCGCTCACCCTGAATCGTCGGTCCAGGGCCAATCGCATTGACGCGGATATCCGGGGCGAGCGCTTGCGCCATGGTCTGGGTCAGCGACCACAGGGCCATCTTTGCCAGCGTGTAGGTCATAAACTCGGGTGTCGGTTTCCAGACGCGCTGGTCGATCATGTTGAGGATCATCGCCTGCGCCACGGGCTCGCCCTCGGCGTCTAACCGGGCTTGCGGGGCTTGGGCGGCAAAGGCCTGGCTCAGCACAAACGGCGCGCGCAGGTTGGAGCCGATCGAACGGTTCCAGCTTTTGCGCGTCGCGGTGTGGATCGTGTCATATTCGAAGATTGAGGCGTTGTTGACCAAAACCGTAAGCGGGCCGCCCAAACCGGCGACAGCGGCGGGCACCACGCCGTCCAGCGCATCCTCGTCGAGCAGATCGGCTTGTACCAGCACCGCTGTGCGACCCAAAGCGCGGATCGCCGCAGCGGTACCTTCCGCATCCTTCGCAGAACTGGAATAATGCACTGCCAGATCCGCGCCACGCCGGGCCAAGTACAACGCGATCTCGCGGCCAAGCCGCTTGGCCCCGCCGGTGACCAGCGCCCGCATCAGCCCTTGCCGCAGATGCAGGGGGCAGTCCCCAGCACCGTACGCCCGCAGCTGCCGCATATCGCCTTGGTTTGACCCTTGGGCACCTCTGGCGGTTTGGGGCCCATGAACTTGGTCACCAGATTGCCGATCATCGAAATGACCAACATCAGCATCAGGAACATCACGACGATCTTGATCATGTTACATCCCGTAATGCGCGCGCATCAGGCGGTCTTCCACCGTTTGCAGCGTGTCTTCCGCCAAAGTCAGGCCAAACCGGCTTAGCAGACTGCGCTTCTGGCCCAAAGGCACCAGCCGCACCTTCGCGCCATAAAGCGCCTTCAGCTTCGGCACCAGATGGGCGACACCGTCCGCCAGCCCCAGATCGACCGCCTTCTGCCCGACCCAGATATCGGCGTTGAACAGGTCTTGATCGGCCAAACGCGCGCCGCGCCGGGCCTTGACATGGGCGATAAAGGCCTGATGGATTGGGGTCTGCAAGGCGCGCATGCGGTCGATGTCCTCCGCCTTCTGCGGCAAGAACGGGTCGGCAAAGCTCTTTGAGGTGCCCGCCGTCACCACCCGCCGCTCGACCCCCTGTCGCGCCATCAGCTCAGGAAAACCAAAAGAGGCGAAAATCACCCCGATCGAGCCCACAATTGAACTGTCATCCACCCATATCTGATCGGCAGCACAGGCCAGCCAATAGCCACCCGAGGCCGCGATATCCTCGACAAAGGCATGAACCGCCACATTCTTCTCTGCAGCCAAGCGCCGGATCCGCGCTGCAATCAAACTGGATTGCACCGGTGACCCACCGGGCGAGTTGATCACCAAGGCCACCGCTGCAGGCTTGCCCCGGAACGCCTTTTCAACCAGCGGCGCCAGCCCTGCGTCATTCAACCCCCGGCTGCCGGACGAAATGGTGCCTTGCAGCCGGATCACCGGAACAAAGGCTGGCTTGGGCAGAAAGGGGATGAAGCGGCGCATCGCCAACAGGTAGGGCGCTTGGCTCTTGCGGGCAAGGGTGTAATCCGGTGAGGGTTAGCCATGATCGACAAGCTGGAAATGTTCATCGCCTTGGCCAACGAACGCCACTTTGGCCGCGCAGCCGAGGCGTGTGGCGTCACACAGCCCTCGTTGTCCTCCGCCATCCGTCAACTCGAGGATCAGTTGGGTGTGCAGCTGGTCTATCGGGGCAGCCGGTTTCAGGGCCTGACACCGGAAGGTCAAAGTGTTTTGGACTGGGCGCGCAAAATCGCCGGTGATGTGCGGGCGATGAGGGATGAAATGCGGTCGGTCCACGCCGGCCTGTCGGGAATGTTGCGGCTCGGCGTTATCCCGACCGCCTTGCCGATGGTGGCCGACCTGACCGCCCCGTTCACCACGCAACACCCCAATGTGCGGGTGACGATCCTGTCACGCACCTCGGTCGAGATTCTGTCCGGCATCGAAAGTCTGGAACTGGACGCCGGCATCACCTATCTGGACAACGAACCCTTGGGCCGGGTGTCGCAAGTACCGCTATATCTGGAATACTACCGCTTTTTGTGCAGCGCAAATTCCCCGCTTGCTGCGCGCGAAAAAGTCACTTGGGCCGAGGTAGCCACCGAACATCTGTGCCTTCTGACCAGCGATATGCAAAACCGCCGGATCGTGAACCAACTTCTGGCCGAGGCGGGTGTGCGCGTGCAGCCGACCGTGGAAAGCAACTCGACCATCGCCCTGATCGCCCATGTTCGGTCTGGAAAATGGTGCTCCGTCGTGCCGATGCGACTGGCGCAGATGTTTCAGGACGGCAGCCTGAAATCGATACCCATCGTCCTGCCCGAGGTGGAACATGTCGTTGGCCTGATCACACCGCGCCGTGACCCGCAAACTCCGGTCCTGAGCGCGCTGATTGACCAGGCAGCGCGGTTTGGCGCAAAGTCACGCTAGGCGCTCCGCCGACCCGGTTGGGGTTTCACACCCTCCCGCTTAGCAGTTTCTTCGTGGCTCAAGCAGCAAACTGCACGCACCCCGTGGGATATTTTTGGACAGATGAAATCGGAAGCCAATCAATAGGTGAAACCTATCGAATGACGGTATAACGATATTGATTTCCCTATCAACTGGCGTAAACCACCAAAAAGCTATCGAAGGGCCGCCCTATGCTTGATTCTGCCAGCACGCTCGCACGGGTTGACGAAATTCTGACCCAACATCTGGGGATGGAAGGGGCGCTTCTGCCGATTCTGCATGCCATTCAGGCCGAATTTGGCTATGTGCCGCAGCTGGTTTTGCCAGTGGTCGCCAAGGCGATGAACATCTCGCGCGCTGAAGTCCATGGCGTGATGAGCTTTTACCACGACTTTCGGGACGCGCCTGCTGGCCGTCACATTTTGAAGCTATGTCGGGCCGAGGCGTGTCAGGCGGTAGGCGGCGACCGTTTGGCTGACCACGCGCAGAAAACGCTCGGCCTCGACTGGCACCAGACGACCAAAGATGGCCGCGTCACGCTCGAGCCGATATTCTGCCTTGGCCTGTGCGCCTGTGGCCCCGCCGCTTTGATCGACGGCAAGCTGGTGGGTCGGGTCGATGAAGCACGGCTGGATGCGCTGCTGGAGGCTTTGCAATGAAGATCTACCTGCCGCTGGACTCTGCTGCTGTGGCGCTTGGCGCTGACGAAATTGCCGCGGCAATCCATGCCAATGCTGAGGCCAAGGGCATTTCTCTAACGATCGTTCGCAATGGCAGCCGGGGGATGGTCTGGCTCGAACCGCTGGCCGAAGTTGAAACGCCTGCCGGACGAATGGCTTTCGGCCCGATGACCATCGCGGACGTGCCGGGGCTGTTCGGTGAGCTGTCCGCGCACCCCAAAGCTTTGGGCCTGACCGACGACCTGCCGTGGTTGAAGGCGCAGACCCGCCTGACTTTTGCCCGGGTCGGCGTGATCGACCCGCTGAGCTTGTCCGACTACCAAGCCCAAGGCGGCTTGACCGGTCTGACCCGTGCCTTGACCATGGACCGGCCGGCCATTGTGGCCGAAGTGATCGCCTCTGGCCTGCGGGGCAGGGGTGGCGCAGGGTTTCCGACCGGCATCAAGTGGAAAACCGTCAGTGAGGCCAGGGCCGACCGCAAATACATTGTCTGCAACGCCGATGAGGGCGACAGCGCCACCTTCGCCGATCGGATGCTGATGGAGGGCGACCCCTTCACCCTGATTGAAGGCATGGTGATTGCCGGTGTGGCCTGTGGTGCCAGTAAGGGGTTCGTGTACATTCGTTCGGAATACCCGGTTGCGATCCGGGTGATGCAGGACGCCCTGGCAATTGCCCGGGCCGCAGACGTTCTGGGGCCGTCAGTTCTGGGCTCTGGTCACGCCTTCGATGTCGAAGTGCGCGTCGGTGCCGGAGCCTATGTTTGTGGTGAGGAAACCAGCCTGCTGAACAGCCTTGAAGGCAAGCGCGGCGTGGTGCGTGCCAAGCCACCGCTGCCCGCCTTGCAGGGCTTCATGGCCAAGCCTACCGTGGTGAATAACGTGATTTCGCTCGCCTCGGTCCCGGTGATTTTTGAAAAGGGGGCGGAGTTTTACCAGAGCTTCGGACTTGGCCGTTCGCGCGGCACGATCCCCTTGCAGATCGCCGGGAATGTGAAACACGGAGGCCTTTATGAGATAGCCTTTGGCCTGACCCTTGGCGAGATTGTTGAGGTAATTGGCGGTGGTACGGCCTCTGGTCGCCCGGTAAAGGCCGTGCAGGTCGGCGGTCCGCTCGGGGCGTATTTCCCGCCGGCGCTGTTCGACACGCCGTTTGGCTATGAGGAGTTTTCTGGCAAGGCGGGGCTGATTGGCCATGCAGGCCTGACGGTGTTTGACGACACTGTCGACATGCTGAAACAGGCGCGTTTCGCTATGGAATTCTGCGCGATTGAGTCCTGCGGCAAATGCACGCCGTGCCGGATCGGCGCCGTGCGCGGGGTCGAGACGGTGGACAGGATAGCCAAGGGTGACCCCGACGCAATCGCGCTGTTGACCGACCTATGCGATACGATGAAAGCCGGATCGCTCTGCGCGCTTGGCGGCTTCACGCCATATCCGGTGATGTCCGCCCTTACCCACTTCCCCGCCGACTTCAACCGCATGAAAGTGGCCGCTGCATGAAAGACTTCATCATCCCGGACCGCGACTTCGGCACCCCGGATGCCAAATCCAAACAAATGGTCACATTGACGATTGACGGCTTTGATGTGACCGTGCCGGAGGGTACGTCAATCATGCGGGCGGCGGCGGAAATTGGCATTGCGGTGCCGAAACTCTGCGCCACTGACAGTGTTGACGCGTTCGGTTCGTGTCGTTTGTGTCTGGTGCAGATCGAGGGCCGCAATGGCACCCCGGCATCCTGCACCACCCCGGTGACGGCTGGCATCAAGGTGCAAACCCAAAACGCCAAGCTGGAAAAGCTGCGCAAGGGGGTGATGGAGCTTTACATTTCCGACCACCCGCTTGACTGCCTGACCTGCTCGGCCAATGGCGATTGCGAACTGCAGGATATGGCGGGCGCTGTTGGCCTGAGGGACGTTCGGTATCAGGCAATCGATACCCATTTCAAACCGAAGGATCATTCTGGAATTGCCAATCCCCAATGGAATCCGAAGGATGACAGCAATCCATATTTTACCTATGACCCGGCCAAATGCATCGTGTGCAGCCGCTGCGTGCGGGCTTGCGAAGAGGTGCAGGGTACCTTCGCGTTGACGATTTCAGGGCGTGGTTTTGACAGCCGCGTCAGCGCTGGCCTGGCTTCCGACAATTTCCTTTCATCGGAGTGCGTCAGCTGCGGTGCTTGCGTGGCGGCTTGCCCGACCGCGACTTTGCAGGAGAAATCGGTCATTGAACTCGGCACGCCGCTGCGGAGTGTTATCACAACCTGCGCTTACTGTGGGGTCGGTTGCACTTTTAAGGCCGAACTGCGCGGCGCCGAACTGGTGCGGATGACGCCCTACAAGAATGGCAAAGCAAACCGTGGACACAGCTGCGTCAAGGGCCGCTTTGCCTACGGTTATGCCAGTCACAAAGATCGCATCTTGTCGCCGATGATCCGGGACTCGATCAACGATCCCTGGCAAGAGGTATCGTGGTCTGACGCGATGGAGTTTGCTGCCCGCCGGATGAAAGCTATTATTGGTGATCATGGGCGACATTCGGTGGGGGTCATCACCTCCAGCCGTTGCACCAATGAAGAGGCGTATCTGGTGCAGAAACTGACCCGGGCCGTGTTTATGAACAATAATACGGATACCTGCGCCCGGGTTTGCCATTCGCCGACCGGTTACGGATTGGGCCAAACCTTTGGCACCTCGGCCGGAACGCAAGACTTTGATTCGGTGGAACAAACCGACGTCGTCATCATGATCGGCGCCAATCCGACCGATGGGCATCCGGTCTTTGCCAGCCGGTTGAAAAAGCGGATGCGGCAGGGCGCCAAGCTGATTGTGGTCGATCCGCGCCGCACCGACATTGTCGAAAGCCCGCACATCAAGGCCGCCCATCACCTCGCGCTGACCCCGGGCACCAATGTTGCCATCGTCACTGCTTTGGCCCATGTGATCGTGACCGAAGGTTTGTTTGACGAAACGTTCATTCGGGAACGCTGCGATTGGGACGAATTTCAGGACTATGCTGAGTTTGTCAGTCAACCGCAAAACGCGCCCGAAGCGGTTCAGTTTCTGACTGGCGTGAAGCCCGAGGAGGTTCGTGCGGCGGCCCGGCTCTATGCGCTTGGCGGCAACGGGTCGATTTACTACGGTCTGGGCGTGACCGAACATTCGCAAGGTTCCACCACCGTGATCGGCATCGCCAACCTTGCCATGCTGACCGGCAATATCGGTCGTCCCGGCGTGGGCGTGAACCCGCTGCGGGGCCAGAACAATGTGCAAGGGTCGTGCGATATGGGTAGTTTCCCGCACGAATTGCCGGGCTACCGCCATGTGAAAGGCGACGCTGTTCGCGATATTTTCCAGAAAATCTGGGGGGTTACGATCGACAGCGAGCCTGGCCTTCGGATTCCCAATATGCTGGATGCGGCGGTTGAGGGCACCTTCAAGGGTCTGTATTGTCAGGGCGAGGACATCCTGCAATCCGACCCGGATACCAAGCACGTGGCCGCTGGCCTCGCCGCGATGGACTGCGTGATCGTTCACGACCTGTTTCTGAACGAGACGGCAAATTACGCCCATGTGTTCCTGCCCGGCTCGACTTTTCTGGAGAAGGACGGCACGTTTACCAACGCCGAACGCCGGATCAATCGGGTCCGTAAAGTGATGGCTCCGCGGCAGGATTATGCGGATTGGGAAATCACCCAATTGTTCGCTAATGCGATGGGGGCGGATTGGACCTATACCCACCCTGCCCAGATCATGGACGAGATTGCTCTGACAACGCCGTCTTTCGCCGGTGTCAGCTACGAAAAGCTGGAGGAGATGGGGTCGGTCCAATGGCCGTGCAACCAAGAGGCGCCGGAGGGTACGCCGTTGATGCACGTCGATGGTTTCGTGCGCGGCAAAGGCCGCTTCATCAACACCGAATATGTGGCGACCGATGAGCGCACCGGCCCGCGCTTTCCACTATTGCTGACCACCGGGCGGATTCTCAGCCAATACAACGTCGGCGCGCAAACCCGCCGCACGGCGAACGTGGTTTGGCATGCCGAGGATGTGCTGGAAATTCATCCGCATGACGCCGAACTGCGCGGCATCAAGGATGGCGATTGGGTGCGTCTGGCGAGCCGTTCGGGTGAGACCACGCTTCATGCCCAGATCACTGACAGGGTGACACCGGGCGTGGTTTACACGACCTTCCATCACCCCGATACCCAAGCCAATGTGATTACGACCGACTATTCGGATTGGGCAACGAACTGCCCGGAATATAAGGTCACTGCGGTGCAGGTGGCCCCGTCAAACGGCCCATCCGAGTGGCAGCAGGAGTACACTGCGCAAGCCAGCCTCGCCCGCCGCATTCTTCCGGCGGCCGAATGATCCAGACCCATCGCCGCTTGCAGAACCTCGCCTTCGGGCCGGGTGCGCTGGCGGCCCGGACCAGCCGCGATCTGCCAGAGGAGGTGGCGGTGGCTTTGTCTTTCAACGGGTCCACCCAAGCCGTGATGATGGCAACGCCTGCCGATCTGATTGATTTTGCATACGGTTTTGCGCTGACCGAAGGTCTGGCCCGACCGGAAGAGATCGATTCGGTCGAAGCTGTCGAAACCCCCAAAGGCATCGACCTGCAACTTTGGGTCAAGCCCGGGGTCGAGGCGCGTCTTGCCGACCGCCGCCGCACCATGGCCGGTCCGGTCGGTTGCGGTTTGTGTGGAATTGACTCAATTGACGAGGCGATGCGGTACTTGCCGCCTATTAAGGAATCATCGTTCGCAATCTCTGCAATTGAGGTCCGCGCGGCGATCGCGAGCCTGCCCAATGCGCAGCCGCTGCACGACGCCACCCACGCGGTTCATGCGGCCGGCTTCTGGAATGGCGGCTTGATTGCGGCCCGGGAAGATGTCGGTCGCCACAACGCGCTGGACAAACTTGCAGGCCATCTGGTCCGCGCTGAAATGCGGCATGGCGCGGTGCTTCTGACCTCTCGGGTGTCGATTGACATGGTCCAAAAGGTGGCGGCTTTGGGTGCGCCGATGATTATCGCGGTCTCGGCGCCCACGGCCCATGCGGTGGCCATGGCGGCTGCCGCAGGGATCACGTTGATAGCACTCGCCCGACCGGACCGGTTTGAAGTTTTCACCCATGAAAGCCGCCTGACCGGTGGCCCCGCCGCAGGAGAGCAGCATGTCGCATGATCCCTACACCAAGCTGATTTACATGGCGAATCAGATCGCTAAATTCATGGAATCCAAGCCCCATGACGAAGGGTTGGCGGGGCTTTCGAGCCATATCAATGACTTCTGGGAGCCTCGGATGCGCAAACATCTGTTCGAGGTGCTGGATGCCGGTGGTCAGGGCCTGCGCCCGCTGGTGCTTGAAGCCGCCGAAACGATCCGCAGGCCGGTTGCCGCCTGACGTTTTCGCCTGCCCGAAACCGTCCATCTTGATGCCCCAATGCTGATGTAGCCCTTAGATGACGGGCAGGAAGTTGCTGCCGGTGGGGGGTAGCATGACGGAGGGCTCAGACTGGTCGGATTGGGCGGGCGAGTTGCCCCAAACACGGCCCCTGGGCTGCCGGTTTTGCACGATCGGGCTATTATTATTGATCGCGGCTTTGTCGGCGCTTGCGATAGGCCAAGCGCAGGATCCGGCGTTCGAGGCCCAATCGGTGGTGCAGGTGCGGATCGGGGCGGAGGTTTTGCCGCTGATCGAGGCGCATCTGATGGCGCGCGATGCGTTGCTCGCAACCGGTTTACGCCACAAGATCGCAGGCGAGGCGGCCGCCGTCACCCTGCGCACCGCCATCGCCGTGCACAACCTGACCTCGGTCGCTGGTGCCACCCTTGGCCTCGCGCCGGAGGTATCGGGCATCGTGCTTTCGGTCCGTTTGCCGCAGGCCGATCAGGCGGTGCGCATCGCCAACGACCTGGCGCTGCAGGTGCTGGACATGGGCCAGACGGGCGAACTGGACGCCCACCACGACACGCTGGAATTCTACCGTTCGGAAGTAGCCCGGCTGTGGCAAGAGGTGTCCGCCTTGCGCACGGAACTGGCTGCGGTGGCGCAGACCGGCGCGGTGGCTACGGTAGATGGTGCTTTGGGCGCTGACCGCAGGCTCCTCCTGTTGCAGGACCAATATGATCTGGTCCGCCACAATCTGGCCGAGGCAGAGGTTGCGAGCCGTCTGGTCGACCGGCACCGCGCGGATCAGTTTGCGCTGTTGCAACGGGCAACCTCAGCGCAGCCGGTGCCGACCGGCAATCTGTGGCGGGTTTGTGCGCTTGCGGCCAGCGCGCTGCTGGCTCTGGCCGTGGCGTCAGGCCGGGATCGGCGTTGGCCGGGCGGTGGGTCGCAGCCTGATGCTTTGCGGCTCAATTCGCGCATCCAAGGCGGCTTTCGGCTACTCGACAACCTCAACCGGCCCATCATGGGCCTGCCGCGTTTTGTGGTGCTGAGCGTGGCGCTCGTCGGCCTGATGATCAGCCTGTCGCTGGTTCTGCGGTGAGCGTCAGTCGGGTTCGGCGACGATGCCTTGCAGATAGGTGCCGTAGTTGTTCTTGCGGAAAATTGCGGCACGCGCGGCCAAAGCCTCGCGGGTGATCCAGCCTGCGCGGTAGGCAATCTCATCCGGGCAGCCGACTTGCAGGCCTTGCCGCGCCTCGAGTGTCCGTACAAAATTGCCCGCGTCGAGCAGGCTGCCATGGGTACCGGTGTCAAGCCAGGCAAAGCCGCGCCCCATGCGCTGCACGCTCAGACTGCCTTCTTTCAGATAAGTGTCCAGCAGATCAACGATCTCCAATTCGCCCCGGGGCGAAGGGCGGATGGCTTTGGCGCGTTCGCTCGCGGTATTGTCCAGGAAGTAAAGCCCGGTCACCGCGAAGTTTGACGGCGGCACGCTTGGCTTTTCGATGATCTGGCGGACCTTGCCGGTGCTGTCAAAATCCACCACGCCGTAGCGTTCGGGGTCCGAAACCCGGTAGCCAAATACCGTACCGCCAGACGGTTGCGCCACCGCAGCCGCCAGAATTTCGGGCAGGCCGTGGCCGAAAAAGATGTTGTCGCCCAGGACCATGGCCGAGGCTGCGCCTGCCAGAAAATCCTCCGCCAAGAGATATGCCTGCGCCAGCCCGTCGGGCGAGGGCTGAATGATGTAACTCAGGCTTAGCCCCCATTGCGAACCATCGCCCAAAAGACGGATGAAAGCCGGCTGATCCTCCGGGGTGGAGATCAGCGCAATCTCGCGGATGCCCGACAACATCAGGACCGACAGCGGGTAATAGACCATCGGTTTGTCATAAATCGGCAGCAGCTGTTTTGACACGCCCATGGTAATCGGCCACAGCCGCGATCCAGAGCCGCCCGCCAGAATAATACCTTTGCGCGTCATTGGGTCAGCTCCTGCAATATAAGGTCTAGGCCGGGCCGCCAATCGGGCCGTTCGATGCCAAAGGCGGAGGTCAGGGCGCGGCAATCCAGTCGGGAATTGAGCGGCCTTTGGGCGGGTGCCGGGTAAGCCAGGGTCGGAATATCAATGATCTGGCAGGGCAGGGCGGCGCTGGCCATGATCGCTCGGGCGAAATCCGCCCAGTTGGTGTCAGGCGCGCCCGCGAAATGATGGGTGCCACCCACGGCGCCCGCCACCATCGCTTGCGCTGCCTTCAACAGCGCGTCCGCAATGTCAGCCGCCGGGGTCGGCGCACCGATCTGGTCGGCCACCACGTTCAGGCTTGGGCGGTCGCGCCCCAACCGCAGCATGGTCTTGACGAAATTGGCACCATGGGCCGAGACAACCCACGATGTCCGCAGGATCAGATGATTGCCACCCGCCGCCCGCACTCCGATTTCCCCGGCCAGTTTGCTGCGGCCATAGGCGTTGAGCGGCGCGGTTGGATGATCCACCGCAAAAGGCAAAACGCCCTCGCCATCAAACACATAATCGGTCGAGACCTGCAAAAACGGCAAACCGCGCGCAGCACAAGCCCCCGCCATCGCCGCTGGTGCCGCGCCATTGACAACGGTGGCGGCAGCCTCCTCCACTTCGGCCTTATCGACCGCCGTCCAGGCCGCAGCGTTGATCACCGCGTCACATTCAGCCGTCCTCACGACAGCGGCGCAGGCGGCAGGGTCGGCAAGGTTGGCCTGCGCGCGGGCCAAAAAGGTGGCCGTCACGCCGCGAGGCAACCGCCGCGCCAATTCCTTTGCCACCTGTCCGGTTTGGCCAAACACCAGCAGATGCATCCTATTGCCCCGCAATCCGATAGGCCCACCGGCCCAGAAGCTCTTTCAGTCCGGTGTCCAGATCAGACAGGTTCTTGTCAAGGGTCCAGGTCGGCGCGCTGGCAAGACTGCCCGAGCGGAAATCCACCGGCCAGGCCACCAGACCAGTCCACCCCGCGCGGGTAAATGTCTCGATTGAGCGTGGCATATGGAAAGCCGAGGTCACCAAAAGATGCACCTGCCCCGGCTGCGGCTGCACCAAAACCATGGTCATCCGGGCATTTTCCGAAGTGTTGCGGGACGCGCGTTCCAGCACGATGCGGGCGGGGTCGACCCCCAGCGCCACCCAGGCGTCGTACATCATCTGCGACGGGTCGTCGGTGGCCTTGTCGCCGCGCAAACTCGCCGTCCCGCCGGTGTAGATCAGCCGCGCTTGCGGGAAACGCCGGGCCAACACGACCCCGGCAATCAACCGCTCGCCCGCCTCGTTGACCTGCACGTCGCCCCAGCGGCGATAGGCGTTGATATCCTCATCCCCGCCGAGAACGATGATGTCGTCCACCCGCTCAACCGCAGGATGGGCAAGATACTGGCTTTCAAGCCCCACTAGCAGAAAATCGCCCAAAGGCACGGTGGTCAGCGTCAACAGGGCCAGAAAAACCCCGGTCAGCCAGACCGCAGCCCGGCGCAAGCGGCCGCGCCAAAATGCCACCAGCCCCAAAGCCAGCGCCAGCAGCAGCCAAGTCTCGGCCCGCGCCGCCAAGCCAATCGTCTTGCTGGCGGTAAAGAACAAATCCTGCATCAGGCCTTGCCAAGCCTTTGGCCGACGCCTTGCCGCGCCAGAAGTGGGCGCCACCACGCTTCGTTGTCCAGATACCAGCGCACGGTTTTGCGCAGGCCCTGCTCCAAAGTGACCGATGGCCGCCAGCCCAACTCGGCCCGTATCCGGGTGGGATCAATCGCATAGCGCGCATCATGGCCGGGGCGGTCGGTGACATAGGTGATCAGGCTTGCGTGGGGTGCACCGGTCGGGTGCATCTCGTCCATCAGGGCGCAGATTGCGCGCACCAGGTCGATGTTCTTCGCCTCATTCTCGCCGCCGATGTTATAGCTGCGACCGACCTTGCCGCGCGCCACCACTGTCAGCAACGCATCGGCGTGATCCTCGACATAAAGCCAGTCACGGATATTCTCGCCCGCGCCGTAAACCGGGATCGGACGGCCGTGCAGAGCGTTCAAAATCACCACCGGCACCAGCTTTTCCGGAAAGTGGAAGGGGCCGTAATTGTTGGAACAATTGGTCAGCAGGACCGGCAGGCCGTAAGTCTCGGCCCAGGCCCGCACCAGATGGTCACTCGCGGCTTTGGAGGCCGAATAAGGGCTGCGCGGGTCGTAAGGTGTCGTTTCGGTAAACTGCCCCTCGGCCCCCAGACTGCCAAACACCTCGTCAGTCGAGATATGGTGAAAGCGGAAACCCTCCGGCTTGCCCCGCCGCAGCCAAAAACTGCGCGCGGCTTCCAGCAGGTTGAATGTGCCGGTGATGTTGGTTTCTACGAAGTCGGCCGGTCCGTCGATCGACCGGTCGACATGGCTTTCAGCCGCCAGATGCATAACGGCGTCAGGGGCATGGGTGGCAAACACTTCATCCAGCCTTACGCGGTCGCGGATGTCGGCTTGTTCGAAACTGTAAAGGTTCGATCCGGCGACCGAGGCGACATTCGCCAAATTCGCGGCATAGGTCAGCGCATCAAGGTTGACCACTTCATGGCCCTGCGCCACCGCCAGCCGCACCACAGCCGATCCGATGAAGCCCGCGCCGCCGGTAACCAAAAGCTTCATGCCCCACCCCACACAAACGGGCTGTCCCAGCCTTCAAGCAACCGGGCGACCTGATCTTTGGCCGACAGAACCGGCTCCGAAACCCCCCAAACAATTCCGATCGAAGGGTCGTTCCAGCGAATGCCGCCATCACACTCGGGCACATAGACGTCCGAACATTTGTACTGCACCTCGGTCTCTGCCACCCGCGTGACGAACCCATGCAAAAACCCGCGCGGGACCAGCAGTTGCTTGCCGTTCTCCGGCGTCAGATCGACCCCGACCCACTTGCCGTAGAACGGCGAGCCTTTGCGCACATCCACCGCCACATCATAGATCGCCCCTTTGGTACAGCGCACCAGCTTGTCCTGCGCATGGGGCGGGCGTTGAAAGTGCAGGCCCCGCAGCGTGCCGACAGCGCCGGACATGGAGTGGTTGTCCTGCACCCACCCGGTGGTCAGGCCGGCCTGGGCGAACCGTGTCGCGTTGAAGGTTTCGGTAAACCAGCCGCGCGCATCGCCAAAGCGGGCGGGCGTCAGGACAAGCACGTCGGGGAGGGCGGTTGGTTCGATTTGCATAACGCCCTTTTGCCGGAAACCTGCGGCCTTTGCCAAGGACTTTATCACTCTGGCCCGCGCCAAGCCCCCTTGGCGTTTGCCCGATCTGCGCGCATATAGGGGCGAATTTTCCGACCCATGAGGATGCCATGTTCGGGACCGCAACACCAACCCAAGCCCCCGCCAAACTAAGCGCCGCCGACCTGATCAAAGACGGCACCGAGGCGAGCTTCAGCGCCGATGTGATCGAACAAAGCAAAACCGTGCCAGTGATCGTCGATTTCTGGGCGACCTGGTGCGGCCCTTGCAAGACGCTTGGGCCCGCACTCGAGGCGGCGGTTGTCGCGGCCAAGGGGAAGGTCAAGCTGGTCAAGATTGACGTCGACAAGGCGCAGGGCCTGTCAGCCCAGCTTCGCATCCAGTCGATTCCCACCGTCTATGCCTTCTGGCAGGGCCAGCCGGTCGATGGCTTTCAGGGCGCCGTTGCCGGGTCGGAGATTAAGAAATTCGTGGAAACCGTCGGTGCGATGGGTGGCGACGCCGGTGGCCTGGCCGAGGCTTTGGCGGCCGCTGAACAGATGCTCGCCGAAGGGGCCGCCGCTGACGCCGCCGAAACCTTTGCGGCGATTCTGGCAGAGGAGCCTGAAAATGCCGGGGCCTACGGCGGCATGATCCGGGCCTATCTCGCGATTGATGACATTGATAAGGCAGAAGCTTTTGCCAGTGCCGCCCCCGCCAAAATCGCCACCTCACCCGAGGTAACCGCGGCCAAGGCGCAGATCGAACTCGCCCGCCAAGCCGCCAGTGCCGGGCCGGAAACCGAACTGCGTGCCGCCTTGGCGCGCGATGCGGCCAATCGTCAGGTGAGGTTCGATCTGGCCACCGCGCTTCACGCCAATGGCAAGGTCCAGGAGGCGGTCGACACCCTTCTGGACCTGTTCAAGCTGGACCGCGACTGGAATGACGGGGCTGCCAAAGCGCAACTCTTGATCATCTTCGGTGCGCTCAAACCGCAAGACCCGATCGTTCTGACCAGCCGGCGCCGGCTGTCCTCGATGATCTTTGCGTGACAGGGTCCGGCGCATTTGTCTTGGGGGCCACCGCACACTAGATAGACCTTATGATGAACCTAGCCGACCTGCCCGACACCATCGCCGTGTTTCCGCTGCCCGGAGCGATTCTTTTGCCACGGACGCGGCTGCCGCTGCATATCTTTGAACCGCGCTATCTGGCGATGATCGAAGATTGCCTCAAATCAGACCGCCGGATGAT
>JAYTQA010000429.1:0-7156 GCA_043746955.1 bacterium
TGCGTGGAATTGTCCAGCAAGGACGCGTTGTTGTCGGTGATCTCGATATTATCCGGGTCGATCAGCAATGTGCCGCCGCCCGTGTTCACATTGCCGGCAAAACTCAGATGCCCGCCAGAGATTTCAACAAAGCCGCCGGACCCGCCGGTGGCATAAACCTCCCCGTCGAAGTGCGTGTCGGTCACTGCTGTTACCCGCACGACCCCACCCTGGGTGCCAGATGCGTCCAAAGTCCCCGACAGATCGACCGTAGCGCCGTGTGCTGTGATCACCCCGCCGGTGCCGTCAGCGTTCCTGGCCTTGACCGGTTTGGCGACCGTCAGCTTGCCGGTATCGCCCGCAGTCAAAAAGACCCGGCCATTCACCTTGGCCACGCCCACCGCCTCGATCGTGCCGCTGGTGTTGCCCGCCAGCGCATAGACGTTGCCGCCATTGGCGCGCAACTCTGCCGCCGCCGTCCGGATCGCACCGGACTCCTCGACTGAGGTATCCGCGCCGCCAACCAGCACCGCGAACATGCCGTCATCCACCGCCGCGTCGCGCATCAGAACCTGACGCCCTGCCACCAGACCCACAGTGCCATTCGGCGCCGCAAGCGTACCCTGATTGACCACATGCCGCGCCACCAGCGCCACATCGCCGCCCATCGACGACACGGCCCCCAGGTTCACCACATAGGCGTCACTCGCTCCGGCCAAGGTCATATCGCCGCCGTCCAGCAGGTCGGCGTCGGCTACATCCAGTGTGGTCGCCACAAACCGCCCACCGGTGTTCACCACCCCGGTTTTGCCGATCACAATGCCATTGGGATTAACCAGATAGACCGACCCGGTCGCCGTCAGGCTCCCGAGAATCGAGGACAACTGCCCGCCGGTCACCCGGTTCAGCGTGACGCCCGCGCCGTTGTTGAACTGCGCAGCCTTGCCTTGGTCAATCGAGAAGGTGCCCCAGTTGATGATGCCATATTGCCCCGATTGCTGGACCAAAAGCTGCCCGGCAGACGGGTTGGTGACGGTGATAGCCCCGCTGACCACATTGGGCGCGGTCGGCAGTCCATCGGCATAAAGCGCTGTGGGCAGAAAACTCGCACCCAGCAGATAGGCAGCCATCCAGCTTTTTTGAGCCATCGCGCACCTCGTCCCAATAGGCCTCAAGCGGCGGCAGACCCAAACTGATCCGCCGCACACCCTGTCATTTCGCATTCGCCTCAAGTGCCGCCATCGCATCGCCAAACCCGTCCAGCGACACCGGCACCAGAATTTTCTTCAGCCCCGCCAAAGCGGTAAATCCGACATTGGCGGATTTCACCCCCTTCAGCTTGCCCCACAAATCGGCGCTACCATCGGCATCGGCCACGCAGCCTTGCGGCGTGCAAGTCACAAAGGTCAGCGCCAGCAACACGTCCTGATCCTTCGCCGCACTCGGATCGGCCCCCGCCGCACCCGGCTTGTCGAGGCTGATCGAAACGCCGTTGCGCAGCGCCACATCGGTCGGCACCTGCAACGCCATCCGGGTCGCTTTCGCGCCCGGCGGCGTGCCGATGGTAAAGGCGAGCAACGGGTGCATCTGACCATCCTGCCCCTTCAGGTTCAACCGGGTGGTCATCTGGCAGAACTGCTTCGGCGCCGACCCATCCGCCTGTGCGGCCACACTGCAGGCCACGGTCCAGGCCCCAAACGTCGCTGTGGTGGCCGTGGGCAGCGCGGTATTGGCAGCCGCCGCCCCAAAACCGAAGGCCACGCCCACGCTCAAAATGCCAAAACGAACCATCCCTAGAACCTGGCCGTCACTTGCAGGGCGACCGAGACGGTGCCCTTGTCGGTTGAACCTGCCGCCACCAAAGTCTGCGCCACATCAATCTTGGCCACGAAATTCTCGCCGACCGAGAACTCTCCGCCCAAGCCGACCGAGGCCAGATGCGACACCGTCGAAATCGTCGTCTTGTCGGCAAAGCCAACGTCGGCAAACACATGCGGGCGGAACTGCCCGGTGGCCTTGCCAACCGGTACGCTGTAGGGCGCTGCCCGATACTCGACACTGAACGACGCCGCCGACTGGCTTGGTACCGCGTTGGAGGGATAGCCCCGCACCGTGCCTTCGCCACCCAACGACAACTGCTCGAGCGGATGCAGGTTATCGGGCGAATACTGCCCGCCAAACCGCAGCGCGACCGAACGGTCCTTGTCGATCATTACCTCTTGCGCGACCGAAGCCTTGAAGTAACTGTAATGGGTCTGCGGTGCCGCATTGGTGACCTGCTGGCCCGCCGACACTGACACTTCAAAATTACCCCGCGTGGTCTTGCCGAACAGCTTGCCGTTCAGCGATGACCGCAAGCCCAGTTGCACATGCTGTAAATCGGTCTTTTCGTGGTCAAAGCTGAAGCCGAAGACATATTGCGTGCGGTCATAGCTGTTGGTGGCCAACCCCAGGAAAACCTCTGGCAGCAAGGTCCAATCGCCGGTCATTCTCGGCAAGGGAAACGACAATTCCGCCGTCGCCCCGTTGGTGGTGGTGGACGAGGTGAACGGTCCGCCCGGCACCGAATAGCTGGAAATATGGCTCGCCCCTAGCGTCGCCTTCATCCGAAACCCGCCGTTGGTGGTGATCGGCACAAAGTAACTCAGCGCATGCGACAAATAGCCCTTGTCGTGGTGGGTGTCCCACAAATCGCCCTTGGCGATGCCGCCCGGCGCGCCGTTGAACTGATACGACAGTTGGTGATCCTGCCACGGCAAGGCCGACATGTTGAACCCGGTAAAGATGCGGCCAATCCCGGTGTCATTGGTGCCCGAATTGCTGGCCCCGGCATAGGCCGACCATGGCCGCCCGTTCTGCACCTGCAAGGTCAATCGGGTGCTGTCGGCGGCCTTGCCCGGTTCAAACACCACCGATACATGGCGGAACGGGTTCAGGTTCAGCCAGTTCACATCCTCCAACAAGGTCGACGTGTTGACCTCTTGCCCCGGCTTGACCCGGATCTGGCTGGCGACATAGCCCTGCGCACCGCCAACAACGCCCTGCACGGCAGTTTCTTCCAGCACAAAGGTGTTCACATTGACCTGCAACACGCCAGAGGTCACCTCTTGCGGCGGCACCGTCACCTGCACCAAAGACCGGCCATGGTCGCGGTAAAACTGGGTGATATCGGCCTCAATCTGACCGATCAACTGGTAGGACAACGGCCGGCCGACATACTTCTGCAAGATCGCCCGAAAGCTCGCATTCTGGGCAGTCATCCCGGCTAGCGAAGTATCAACCCCCGCCCCGGTCTTGGCCCGCGCCGTTCCGCCATTGGCATGGGCATCGACCACCATCACGCCCGACAGATCCGGCCCTAACCGCGTCGCATCACTCGCCTTGGTTTCCAGCGCCGAGGCTGTGATGCTCGCCGTCTGCGCCCCATGCAGCACCGGGGCCGGATGTTGCTCGACCGCCTGCGCCTGTGCCATGGTCAACCCGGCCATCAGCGCCGCAGCGCCCCCCAAAACCCGCCGGATCAAAGGCCGCCCGATCACAAGGCCACCGGAAAAGTCTGCGAAACGCGTACCGGGCATAGGACCACCTGAATGCGATGACTCAAACATTAACTTAACCGAAAAAATCACAATAGGAACGAAAGATTGCAAAGCGCGATCAATCATTTCCGGCAAGGGTCAGCCCTGCAATTCTCAACCGTCGCACACCGCCCCGGTCACATCTTCTCGCGCACCAAAATCGCAATCCGGATTTTCTGCTGACGGGCCAGAACCTCGCACCATCCGTCGCCTTGGGGGTCGATAAGTCGGTGATGCCCCGTGCCAGCGCTTCCGCCTTGCGGGTGAAGTCGCTGTTCCCGGCCGGGCTGTAGAGATCCGTGCCGGGATGCAGGCTCATCGGTTTGGGCCAGGATGAAGATGCGCAACCGCTGGTCCGGCGCGCCGACCTCTGCCGCGCTGAACAAGCCCGCCGCATGCATATAGCCCGTGCGCCAAAGCTCTCGCAGCACGGATTCAAGACCGAGGGTGACGTGACCGGCGACGTTTTCGAGGAAGACCCATTCGGGGGCACATTCCCGGATGACCCGGGCGACCTCGGGCCAAAGGTGGCGGGGATCGTCAGCCCCGCCGCGCTTTCCGGCGGAACTGAACGGCTGGCAAGGATATCCGGCGAGGACGACATCGAAGGCCCCGCGGAAGGGCCGGGCATCGAAGGTTCGGAGATCATCCCAGATCGGGGCTGGGGCGAAGTATCCCGCGCGCTGGGCAGCGATGAGGACGGCGCGGGGGTAAGCCTCCCACTCGACGAAGGCGCGAGTGTGATAGCCGGGTTCGGCCAGCATGAAACCCAGATCAAGGCCTCCGCCGCCTGCGCAGAGGGACAATCCGTGCCGGGGACGTGACACCATGCCATTCACCGCACTCCCCGCTGTCGAAGGCGTTCGGGCGTGACCAGTCCTCGCACCAGCATGGTGTCCCGGATCGTGTTGGTGATCGAGCTGACCGGCAGAAAGCCCTCAGCGTTGACCATTTTGGCGTAGAACGCCGCCTTTTCGTCGTCGCTGAGGGGTGGCGTTGCCTCGCACTTGCGCCGCCGCTTGGCCTTCTTGCCGTTGGCGCTTGCGGTGGCAGCCAGTGCATCGCGCTGGGCGGCGCGTTCCATGAACCGATCGAGAGCTTTCGGCCCATCGGGCGGATTGGGATGATCGGTCCGGGTTTGCTTGGCGGTCCCGATGATCCGATCCTCGGACAGCCTGAGGTTATCCCGCCAGCGCTGCACATAGATGTGGACCTGTCGCGGTTTGGTGCCGCTCCTTTGATAGCATATCATGCATCAAAGCAGATGAGCTAGTGGAACAGACAGAACGGATGAATTCCGCAAGGATGCCGTTCGCATCGCACAGACGAGTGGCCTGACACGGCGTCCGGTTGCGGATGATCTGGGGGTCGGCATGTCGACTCTGAACCAGCGGGTGACACCGCACCGCGACACGGATGTGGTGTCGCCCGAGGATCGCGAACTTGCGCTGGAGAACGAACGGGTTCGGCGCGAGAACCGGATTCTCAAGGATTTGAGCCGGACAAGAAAACAGTCCGGGTTTGAGCAAATGTCGATTGCTACGGGGCATCAATCGACATGCGAATGGTTTTCCCGGCGCATGAGGGAAGTCCTAAAAAAAGCGGCGATGTTCTTTGCGGCCCAAAAGCCGTGAGGTTTCAATATATTGCCGGCTATCGCGGCAGCCTGACGCGCAGCCATCTGTGCCGCCTGATGGGCGTTTCGGATCGCGGACTCCGGGCTTGGCCGCACCGGCCGCCGTCGCATCGGCAGCGGCGCGACATGGTGCTCCTGGCCCATATCCGCGATCAGCACCGCCTGAGCCTCGGCAGCTACGGCAGCTACGGCAGGCCTCGCATGACCGAGGAGTTGAATGAGCGGGGCCTGCGTGTCGGCCAGCGTCGCGTTGGCCGTCTGATGCGCCAGAACGGCATCCAGATCGTCCGCAGCCGCAAGTTCAAACGCACGACCGACAGGGATCATGTCTTCAACATTGCACCTAATCTCCTGCGAGCCAAGACTTCACGGCGAGCGGCCCAAACCAGAAGTGGGCCGCTGACATCACTATGTGTGGACCCGCGAAGGATGGGTCTATCTCGCTGTTATCCTTGATCTGTTTTCACGGCGTGTGGTCGGTTGGGCAATCAGCAACCGGATGAAGCAGAACCTCGCTCTGCGGGCCGTGAACATGGCGGTCGCCCTGCGCAGACCGCCGCCGGGCTGCATTCACCACACCGATCGCGGGTCGCAATACTGCGCCCACGACTATCAGAAGCTTCTGCGCGAGCACGATCTGACACCCTCGATGAGCGGGAAAGGCAATTGCTATGATAATTCCGCTGTCGAAAGCTTCTTCAAATCGCTGAAGGCCGAACTCGTCTGCCGCCGCAACTGGTGAACCCGGCGTGAGGTCGAAACAGCCCTTTTCGAATACATCAACGGCTTCTACAACCCCCGCCGCAAACACTCAGCCTTGGGCTGGAAAAGCCCCGTAGCCTTCGAACGAAGGGCCGCCTAACATCAGCACCTGACTGGAACGAAACCGGTGCCGGTCCAGACAGCATTTTAGTCCTTTCTCAGTGGGAATAGCCGCCGGCACGGATATTGGTGTGTTGGAGGGGGGCGGTTTCTTCTGAGCCCTTTAGGAAAGCCCGGTCGAGGCCGGTCTTCAGGATCGAGCGGATTGAGGTCACGGTGCGGGCGCGGATAGTGACACCCCGCTGGCAGGCTGCATCGACATGCTCAGGTCCATAGGTTTTGACCAAAGACAGCACACCCAAACAGGTGCGAAACCCCTGCTCCGGGTGGGGACGGTCGGCCATCACCATCTCGCAAAAGGCAGCAACGCCCGGGCCGGTCTTCGTCGCCTGCTCCAACATTCTGGCTGGCGTCCATTCGCCAAGCCTGCGGTGCGCGGAGGGCAAATGGTCGGCCACAGTGACATGACCAGGCCGACCGGGCGTGCGCGCATGGCTCGCAACCCGCTGACCGCGATGGAATATCTCGACCGTCTGCCCTGATGCGCGAACGTCGACCTCTTGTTTGATCAGGGCAAAGGCGACGGAATACCAGGAGTTGACGACTTCGACGTGATAATCCGGGGCGACGCGGGCACGCTGACCCAAAGTCAAATCGGGCGAGCAAAGACTTAGGGTTCATGCGCTAGGGGCTGCAGGTTGGGCCGGTCCAGCGTGGCAAACAGATCAGCACGGCTGGCGCCATAGCCGCGCATGAGGCGCATATTCAACTCGTCCAAGAGCCGCCGGATTGCCACGTTCAGCTCCGCCAACGTAAAGAACCGATGGTTCCGCAGGCGTGCCAAAATCCAGCGCTGAGCGACCTGGACGGCAACTCCCACCTTGGCCTTGTCACGCGGTTTGTGCGGCCGTGCGGGCAGAAGGGCGGTGCCATAATGTGCCGCCATCTCGGCATAGGTCCGGTTCAAACCGGGATCGAACCGATCGGCCTTGATCACGGCCGACTTCAAGTTGTCGGGCACCACGGCCTTCGGAACACCGCTTTAGAGCGTGTCTGGTTTGATGCGATTCAGGATTCCCTTGTGGCTTGATCTGTGATTCCCTTCTGTTAGCCAGATATAGGGGGACCCGATGGGAAAGTC
>JAYTQA010000430.1:0-2681 GCA_043746955.1 bacterium
TGCGCGCATGCATTTGGCTTGATCATCCACGAACTGACGACCAACGCCACAAAATATGGGGCGTTGGCCACCAACACCGGCCATATCTCGGTCATCTGGCAGCCTTACACAGTTGAAGGGACACGGTTTGTGCGGTTGACCTGGGCCGAGAGTGGTGGTCCGCCGGTCAAGCGACCGGCCAAGACCGGATTTGGCAGCCGGTTAATTACCTCCACCCTGGAGCATTCGATGCGAGGCTCGTCCAGATTGGAATACCGGCCGGAAGGGCTGACGGCTGAATTCACCTTTGAAGTTGTGGAACTCGAGAATGCCTAAAAGCCGGATCATGATCCTTGAAGATGAAGCGGTCATTGCGTGGGACATTGAGGCTGAATTGCAAAGCCGCGGCGTGCTGGTGACGGGTGTGGTCGGTCACATTGCGGCGGCGCGTGACCTGATTAAGGCGGGCGATGTGACAGTTGCTATTCTGGACATCAACGTTGGGAGTGAGAATTCTTACGGGATCGCGAAACTCTGCCGCGAATCAGGAATTGCGGTGATCTTTCTGACCGGGGCCACCGGTGAGGAATTGCCCGAGGCGATGATTGGGTGTGAGATCACCGCCAAGCCGGTCAACTACAATTTGTTGATGGACGCGATCCGGCGGGTGGAACGGTGACTGGAGCGGTTATTGGCCCGGTGTAACCCGCTTTCAGACCGGCTGGTTGGCATTGGCGGCATGCCTTTCCTCCGCCTCTGCCAGCGGGCGTAGTTGAAAGCCTGCTTGCAATTTGTAGGTGCCGTCATTGATGGTGTCCACCAATTGGGCACCCAGTTGCATGGCGAAGGCATGGATCAATTGCGCGGTCAGCGCCACGCCCCCATCGCTGCTTTCAGTTTGCAGATCGATTCCAGCGACGATGGTTGCAGTAATTTCCAGTTTAGCCGCTTCGGCTTCAACTTGGGATAGCGACAGTTCAAGAACCGGGACGCCGTCATGCGTTGTATCAGTATGTTGAACCAGATTCATCAGGGCTTCCCCGACCAAAAGTGCGAGTGGAATTGCCTGATCCGGGGTCATGCGGATATTGTCCACTTTGATCCGCAGATCAAACCGGCGGTTTGGGCCGGCCGCCAGGTTCACGGCTTGCCGCGCAATGGCACCCAAAAGTTCGGCCACGTTTAATTCGGTGACGCCGCTGGTCTGGTACAATTCGCGGTAGATCGTCGCAAGGTTCATCACCCGACCCTGCATGCCTTTTATGATCTCTGTGGTTTCCGGCGTGCGCGCCTTTCGCAAATGCATGTTCATAATGGACGCAATCATTTGCAGGTTGTTTTTCACGCGGTGATGCACTTCCCGCAAGAGCACCTCTTTTTGATGCACGGCGTCTTCCAGTTCAGCTTCATCGCGCATAACGGCAAAGGTCATTTGTTCATAGGCTGCGACAATCTCGCGAATCTCCAGCGGTGCGCCGGTCACATTGATCTTCACTAACGACCGGTTGCCCTTGGCGAACGATTTGATCGAGGTGTTGAGTTTGCGGATGTGGCGGTTGACCAGATGTTCGACCGAAAGCCAGGCGACGATCAGGCTGGTGATGCAGATCAAAGCCGAGGCGAGGAACGGCACCGTGATCACAGTGTCGTCAAAACTGGTAGCCGGATTGGCGGGCCAGGTTCCAAGCACGTAAAGCTCGCCCGGCACTGCGGGCACCACCGAAAAGACCTTGCTGTCGCCCGCGACGGAACGGGCCGTGAAGGCCACGGGGCGGTCGGTGGCCAGTGCCGTCAAAGACCGGTCGCTCGGCAGGTTTTGGCCGACCGTGTCGAGGCCCCCGGTGGCGACCAAAACGGTGCCGGTGCGATCAAAGGTCATGAATTCCCGCGGGCCTACCGGGTTCGCCAAGCCAAACGACAGGTTGAATTTGTCGTGCGGCAACGACAGGCTGACAAATCCCAGATAGACGCCGTTTTTGTCAAACACCGGGTTGGAAACCCCAAGCACCGACGTGCCTGAAATCGGCCCGTATCGGTTGACGGCGAAACCGGGCCGTGCGGACTTTAGCACTTCCTGGAATTTAGGATTCTGCGAGAAATCGTGGATTTTGTCTGTCGAGGAACAGCGCATGAGACCGTCGGTCGGAATGAAGGCGATCAGCGAATATTGCGGCAACAGAGCCGCCATTTGGTGCAGCGCGGCAGAGCAGGCCGCGGCATCGCCGATCAGCGGCCCGATCATGCTGGCCAGTGTGGCGGCAGACCCGCGCGCTTCTTGAATCTGGCTCAACACATTGCCCGCAGCCTCCAGCGTTTCGCCGGTCAGGGCCGCTTCGAAGCGTGCGCGCATTTCGGTGCTGGCGCGAAACGAATTCATCATGGAAATCAGGGTCAACGGCAGCAAAACCACCGCCAGCAGGAAGGCGATCTGAAACCCCAGTTTTTGCACGATAGGTCGCGCAGGCAGTCTTGATGGCGGTCGCACCGGCGGTAGCACGGCAGCCGGGGTCATGCCGCAGCCGAATCACGTTGCCCGGTAACCCCCATGAGGGCGGTGCTGGCGTCTGACATCGGGTTTTCGCCCTGCGCCAGCCCGAGCAGTTCACACAAGCGCGCCCGCGCCCGGTTGGTGCGGCTTTTCACCGTGCCAATCGCCACGCCCATCATCTGGGCCGCCTCTTCATAGGAAAAGCCATTGGCGC